>CAYVVO010000062.1:0-1268 GCA_964455275.1 uncultured Candidatus Bathyarchaeia archaeon
GGCATGCAAACGGGCTTCACGAGGCTAATCAACGGATTCAACCAAGCCTTCAAAGCTGCTGAGGGAGGCGTCACACTTCTGCTTGAGAACACAGCAGGGACAAGAAACAGCATGGGAAGCACCCTTGAAGACATCCAGCACATACTTGAACGACTGGCTCATCCAGAACGTGCTGGAGTATGCTTTGACACCAGCCACGCCTTTGCAGCGGGCTACGACCTCAGAACAGAAGAGACAGTGGAAGCGACTGTCAAGCAGATTGATGAGATAATCGGTTTTGAGAGGCTTAAACTTGTTCACCTGAATGACTCGAAGGGAGACTTTAATTCTCGCATAGACCGTCACGAGCACATTGGCATGGGAAAGATTGGGGAAGAAGGATTCCGAAATATACTGGCAAGCAGGCTGGGTACGTTGCCGCTTATACTTGAAACACCCAAAGACTCTCGACGCAGCGATGTTGACAATCTTAGGAAAGTGAAAGAATTAGCGAGTGAACCATAAAAACGGCGGCTTTGCTTCAGCATTTGAAAGATTGATTCTATCAGAAATGGAAAGTTAAGGGATTGATTTTGTCTTAAGCATTATGCGGTTTTGATCATGTCTGCTTTGAACGTTTGATGCGAATGAATCCAAGCATAACAATGGCTCCGAAAAATCCAATCACAACTAATTCGGGAACAAAGAAAGATTCTATGTAGCCTGTCTGAGTTAGTTCCCCCCCAACCGTATCATACTCTCGGATGAAAATTATGGTTGTTGTGACGTTTTCGTCAGCCACAGTCAAGTTTCCTGACAACGTGGAAGATGAGGAGTAGCCGCTGGGCAAGCCGACAGCGTAAGCGTAGACGCCGTTTGGCGCAGTAAAGCTGATTGAATCCGAAGTGGAAGACTGGTTCACGCCATTAAACGTGACAGACCAGCTAGTACCAGCAGCCAAACCAGACTCAGTAAAGGTTACATCATAGGTTGGAGGTGCAAAAGCATACACCCTAGAAGTAAGTGAGCCAACGAAAACAGCACCACCCGCAACAGCAGGAGACGAAATCAAAGGACCTGTGAAGTAATACCAAAGTTGTGTGCCATCAGTAGCGTTCAAAGCATACATCCTACCATCACCTGAGCCAACAAAAACAACACCACCCGCAACAGCAGGAGACGAAAACACACTGTTTCCTGTGGCGTAGTTCCAGATTTGTGTACCATCAGAAGCATCCAAAGCATACACCCTACCATCACCTGAGCCAACGAAAACAACACCACCAACA
>CAYVVO010000063.1:0-4942 GCA_964455275.1 uncultured Candidatus Bathyarchaeia archaeon
GAGCAGAAAATAGTCCACTGTTGAACCCAGCTTCTTTAGTGCCTCAGTGTTGTCTGTGACTATGGGTTCGCTGGGCGGGTTTGCGCTGGTCATAACAAACGCGGGTTCCTCAACATTGTCGAAGAGCATGGCGTGCAGTCCAGTGTATGGGAGCATCACGCCTACGGTGTGCAGTTGGGGGGAAACCAGTTCTGAAAGGTAGTAGTCGCCTCTTTTTTTGAGCAGCAGGATGGGTTTGCGGTATGACGTCAGCAGTTCAGCTTCCCAACGGTTAACCTCGGCAAATGAACGTGCGGTCTCTAGGTCAGGAGCCATTATGGCGAAGGGCTTCTGTTTTCGGTGCTTAACTTTCCTGAGTCTGGCAAGGGGGTCTGGCTTGGTGGTGGCTGCGGCAACATGGAAGCCCCCGTTCCCCTTTATCGACACAACATATCCTTCCTCCAGTAGCCTCCCTGCCTCTCTGATTGGATCTTTGCATTCTATCGGCTCTCCCCTGTTAGAGGTGAGGTAGGCTTTTGGTCCGCAGTTGGGGCAAGCCACTGTTTGGGCGTGGAATCTGCGGTTTGATGGGTCACGGTATTCTCCTGAGCAGAAGTCGCACATCTGGAACTCTTGCATGGTAGTGTTTGGCCTGTCGTAGGGAAGCTCTCGGGTTATGGTGTATCTGGGACCGCAGTCCGTGCAGGTTATAAAGAAATAGTTGAAGCGCCTGTTTTCTGGGTCCCGCAGCTCCCTTAAACATTCATCACAGATTGAAACGTCCGGCGGTATAACAGACCCAGAAAGTTCGGCTTCCCCAGAACTTTTTAGTATCCTAAACTCGCTGAAGCCCTCTTCCTCCGCCTTATAGTCTACTGTGATGTTGTACATCTGCGCCAACGGAGGCTTCTCCCTCTCTAACTCCTCTAGGAACTGGGCAACACTGCCCTTTTTTCCTTCGACAACTATTTCAACGACAGCGTCTCCCCTGTTCCGCACGTACCCAACTAATCCGTTTTTTGCGGCTGTTCGGTAGATGAAGGGGCGGAAACCCACGCCCTGAACTATGCCGCTGACTTTGATTTCGGCACGCAAAGGTTAGCTGAACTCCCTATAAACCGGAAAAATATGTTTCTAGGCGCCATTAATAAACAGATACTTTTTGGAAGAAAATTTTCTGGCTGCTCCTTGGGGTAGTTGGGCTGCTGAATGGTTCGGTTCTCAAAATTTTGGTTCTAATAACCACTTTGTGTAGACTAGTTTCAGTGATTTACAACCGAAATAAGAGAAAACTTTAAGTCTAATGTTAAGAAGTGAAATATTCTCTATGTTTCAGAAAAAATGATTTCTGAGTGGATAACAAGATGGCGAATGAAACGTCACGAACCGCTGGAATAGAAATTGCAGACGACTACTGTAGCCGCTGCGGAATATGCGTTGCTGTTTGCCCCTTTGAAGCCATATCAAAGGACGAGAAACAGAACAAAATCATCTTGGATGTTGAGGAGTGCCGGGTCTGCGGCTTATGTGTAAGCGCTTGCCCCCTGTCAGCAATCGACCTTGTGTATTATGATGTTGACTCGCTGACCAAAAAAGTCCAAGAGCAGATGGCTGAGAAAGGAGCAAAAACTCTTGTTCTAACTTGCAGAGGCAGCAACCCTGTCACTTTGGATATAGAAGATAAGCTTAAAGACGAAAATGTGGAAAACTTCGTTTCTCTGCGCTTGCCTTGTGTTGGGCGGGTTCCTCCAGAATTCTATCTAAAGAACTTGGCTTCAGGCACCGAAAAGATGCTGATTCTACAGTGCGAAGAGGACTTTTGCAGATTCAAGAAGGGAAGCCAAATCGGAATCAACAGGATTGAGTTGCTGAAGGACACAGTGAAGGAGCTTGGCTACGACCCCGACAACCTGATCATAAAAAAGGATTCTTTGAAGGCTGTTTATGACACCGAAAAATGTGTTGGATGCGGCAAATGCGCCTTTGTCTGCCCCTACGGAGCCATAGTGTGGAAGGACATGAGCACACCGGAAATAAAGACTGAAGACTGCGTAGGCTGCGGAGCCTGCGCCCTAGTTTGTCCGCACCAAGCCATAGAGCTTAGAGGCTACGAGTTTGAACCCGTGTCCGAGATTATCAAGAACTGCAGCGGAAAAGCCGCTAAAGCCAAAGCTCAGGGCAAACCCGCTATCCTGCTGTTTGTTTGCCAGTGGTCCGAGTTCTCAGCCTTAGACGACGTGCAAAGCGGCTGCCTTACAGACGACGTAACAATCATAGAGCTTCCGTGCGCCAAGGGCTTCGACCCTGTTCTTGTTCTGGAGGCGCTGAGCTTAGGCTTTGACGGCGTTATGGCAGTTGTCTGTCCAGAAGAACTTTGCAAGCTGGAGGAGGGAACAGAATTGCCTGAAAGAAACTTTTCTGCTCTAAAGAAGGTTCTTAAGCACTACAACTTGGAAGACCGTTTCGAATCCTTCCGGGTTAGCCCCAAGTATCCGGGAGAATTCAACGCGAAGCTGGAGGAGTTTAAGCAAAATATTTCTTCCATTCCTGAACCGGAGGACAAAACCGCCTAAACTAGGACGTGACCTTGAAATGTATGAGATAGTTACCAAGCAAGAAGTTGCATCCAACATCTACCTGATACAGATCGCTGCAAAAGATGTAGCCAATAAGGCTAAGCCCGGGCAATTCGTGATTTTGCGCCTTGACGAGAAGGGAGAAAGGATTCCGCTCACCATAGCCGGCGTTGACCTGAAAAAGGGAACCGTGGCAACCGCTTTTCACGCAGTCGGCAAAACCACCAAAAAGTTGGCGAAAATGAAGGCGGGCGACTCTCTGACGGATTTGTCTGGTCCCCTGGGAAACCCCGCTGAAGTAGGCAAGTTCGGGCGGGTTCTCCTTGTCGGCGGTGGAGTCTGGTGCGCTCCTCTGTATTATGTGGCTCAGGCTCTTCGCGAAAAAGGAAACGAACTTGTTATTGTTGCAGCCGGCAGAACAAAAGACGGATTAATTTTCGAAAAAGAATTGAAGGAAGTCAGCGACGAATTCTATGTTGCCACTGACGATGGATCCAAAGGATATGAGGGGCTAGGCTTCTTGGAGGATGTGCTTAAAGCGCAGAAGTTTGATCATGCCATCGCTATGGGGCAGGTTGTGTTGCTGCAGACGGTGACTGAGCTTACCAAGCCCTACGGTTTGAAGACTATGGTTACGTTGGCGTCGCTTATGGTTGACGGCACGGGAATGTGCGGTGCCTGCCGAGTGACCGTGGGCGGAGAAACCAAGTTTACGTGTATGGACGGTCCAGAATTTGATGGGCATCAGGTTGATTTTGAGGAGTTAATCAAAAGGCAACGTGTGTATCTGCCTGAGGAGAGGATGGCTTCTATGATTTACGAGAAACTGGGAGGAGGCGTGAAGCGTGGATAAAGAAGAAAGAAAGCATGGAGTTCCGATGGCGAAGCAGGATGTTTTGGAGCGAATCCACAACTTCTATGAAGTGGCTTTGGGCTACAATGAAGAACAGGCCTTGGCAGAGGCTGAAAGATGCCTGCAATGCCCCAAACCCCAATGTGTGAAAGGTTGCCCCGTGGACATCGACATCCCGGCGTTCATCAAGGAGATTAAGGAAGGAAACTTTGTTGCTGCCAGTGCAAAATTGAAGGAGAAGAACAGTTTGCCTGCTATCTGTGGGCGGGTTTGTCCTCAGGAGAATCAGTGCCAAAAGTTCTGTATATTGGGTAAGATTGGCGATCCCATATCTATCGGTCGGTTGGAGAGGTTTGCTTCTGATTACGAGCGGACGAAAGGAGTCACTGTTCCCCCCAAGGAAAAGTCAGGTGTGACGGGGAGAGTGGCGGTTGTGGGTTCTGGACCTGCAGGGCTTACGGCAGCAGCGGATTTAGCTAAGTTAGGCTACGACGTTGTGATGTTTGAGTCGCTTCACTCTGCCGGCGGCGTCCTCATGTATGGAATTCCGGAGTTCCGTATGCCAAAGAAGATTGTGCAGGCGGAAGTTGATTACATCCAAAAGCTCGGAGTCGAACTTAAAACCAACTACACGATTGGACGGATATTCACTATTGACGAGCTGTTTGCGAGTGGGTTTGGCGCAATTTTTGTTGGAAGTGGGGCAGGGCTTCCCCGTTTCATGCGGATTCCCGGAGAAAACTTGGGTGGAGTCTACAGCGCCAACGAGTTTCTGATCAGGGTGAACCTGATGAAGGCTTACATGTTCCCAAAATATGACACGCCTATACGGATCGGAGAGAAGGTTGCTGTGATTGGAGGAGGCAACGTGGCAATGGATTCTGCCAGATCAGCGTTGAGGCTGGGGGCAGAGGAGGTATACATTGTTTACCGCAGGTCTAAGGAGGAGCTTCCGGCAAGGGCAGAGGAGGCGGAGAACGCGGAGGAAGAGGGCATCAATTTCCGGTTTCTAACTAATCCGGTGAAGTTTTTGGGCGACGAAAGCGGCTGGGTTAAAGCAATAGAGTGCATCAAGATGGAGCTTGGAGAACCGGATGCGTCGGGTCGAAGAAGACCTGTCCCCATAGAGGGCTCCGAGTTCATTATGGATGTGGACACGGCGGTTATAGCCATAGGGCAGACTCCGAATCCTCTTATTCAAAGAACCACTGAAGGCTTGGAGACCACCAGGTGGGGCACCATAGTTGTGAAGGAGGAAACTGGGGAGACCACAAAGAGGGGGGTGTACGCGGGAGGAGACGTTGTCAGCGGCGCAGCCACGGTTATAAGCGCTATGGGAGCCGGAAAAAGGGCTGCTCGAAGCATTCACGAGTATCTGATGGGCAAGAAGGGTGCCTAACAGGGCATGTGAGCGGGTAACTCCAGTTTCCCATTTTCTTTACAGTCCGGATATCTAGATAGTTCAGATTCGTATCGTTTATTAAAGACGTTTTTCCTTTGGTTTACTCTCTAATGAACTCGTAAACTTCCTTCT
>CAYVVO010000064.1:0-3694 GCA_964455275.1 uncultured Candidatus Bathyarchaeia archaeon
AACTATCCTGAAAAAGGAAGTCTACCAAGGCAAATCAAAGTCTCTGAAAAACTCATCTCAATGATAAACAACATACCACGAAGAAGAAAAACAATCTTCGCCAAAAAACCTCAGATAGCACATCAATACTACAAACAACGAAAACGTCTAGCATTCAAACTAAAAAACCCTAGACTGCGAAAAATAGGACTCCACAGCATTCGACATTGGCACGCTACAATGTTATACCATAAAACAAAAAATCTGCTTTATGTCCAACAAAGATTGGGTCACAAGAACATTCGCAATACGACGATTTACACACATCTAATTGCAACAGAAGGAGACGAATATCATTCAGCTACAGCAAAAACAGCAACAGAAGTCTGCAAATTAGTTGATGCTGGATTTGAATACGTCTGCGATATTGACGACCTGAAGGTTTTCAGAAAAAGAAAATAAGGGTTAAAAAAATACCCTTGAAGCAGCAAAATTCAGGCTTGTGTTAGCCATTTGAGGGGTATGTCTTGGTATGTTCCGTTTGGCAGCGTTCTTCTGATGGTGATGGGAAGTATACCTGAATCCAGCTCCAAAAGCGCAATGTCAATAGGACCACCACGAGCTTCCGCGACCTCAATAATGATAGGCGCGCCCATGGCAATCTGCAGAGCCCTAGCTCCCACTATCCGTGCCCTCTCAAATCGGGTCAATTTGGCAGGCCCGATAGTAACTTCATTTTCTTCTTTCGTTATATTAGTACGCTCCTACATGCCCGGGGGCATTCCCATGCCGCCCATTCCACCCATTCCGCCCATTCCACCACCGCCTGGCGGCATTGGGGGAGCCTTCATTTTTCCTGAAGCTATAACATCATCAATCTTTAGGATCAGACATGCGGCTTCGGAACAGGATTTGATGATCTGCTTTTTAACTACTATTGGCTCGAAGACGCCGGCTTTTTTCATGTCCCCGGCTTTGCCTGCATTAACGTCTACTCCTGCCCAAACGTTTCCTTTCTCATGCTCTGCCCGTAATTCAGATATGATGTCGATGGGGTCGAGTCCAGCGTTCTCAGCTAAAGTGGTTGGTATTGCCTCAAGAGCCTCAGCGAACTGCATAACCGCAAGCTGTTCTCTTCCAGGAAGCGACTCAGCATACTCTTTGAGTACCTTGGCGACCTCCATTTCGGGGGCGCCGCCTCCAGCCAAAATCTTTGGTTCTTCAATAATGTCGCGTACAACGCAGAGAGCATCATGTAACGAGCGGTCTGCCTCGTCAACTATTCTTTCGGTTCCTCCGCGTATGAGGATGGTGACCGCCATCGGATTTTTGCATCCTTCTATGAAGGTCATCTTGTCGTCGCCGATCTTCCGCTCTTCAACAAGTTGAGCAAAACCAAGGTCTTTCTTGCTGATGTCATTTATGTTGGTGACAACTTTTCCTCCAGTTGCCTTAGCTAGTGCCTCCATGTCTGATTTCTTCACTCGGCGAACCGCGAGAACATCTTTTCTGGAAAGGAAGTGTTGAGCCAGATCGTCTATGCCTTTCTGGCAGAGAATAACAGTGGCGCCTTTGACAATAAGTTTATCCACCATAGCTTTGATCATGTTCTCTTCCTGTTTGAGGAATGCATCCATCTGCTCTGGGCTTTCTATGTTTATTTTTGCGTCGAACTCGGTTTTCTCTATTTCAAGGGCTGTATCTATCAAAGCAATTTTGGCGTTCTCCACCCTCTTCGGCATCCCAGAGTGGACAACCTCTTTGTCAAGAACTATACCGTTAATGAGTTTCGTATCAGTAAGAGACTCGCCAGGCTTCTTCTCCACCTTTACGTTGTCAATGTCTACGGTGTATCCGTCTTCGGTCTTGACGGCAACCTGCAAAACTGCTGAAGTAGCAATCTCCCCTAAATATTCTCTGCTTCCTGCCACCAGCTTGCTAGCCATAGAAGTCATGGCAGCTTTCTTTAGGGCATTCTTGTCAGTGGGGCTGACTTTTATTGCGATTTTCTCCAGAGTCTCAAGGGCTTTTTCAGCGGCTTTTCTGTACCCGTCAATGATGACTGTGGGGTGAACATTCTTCTCTATGAGAGTTTCAGCTTTTGCAAGCAGTTCTCCGGCTATAATCACAGAAGTTGTGGTGCCGTCTCCCGCTTCGTCGTCTTGGGTTTTGGCAACTTCCACCATCATTTTGGCGGCGGGGTGCTGAATGTCCATTTCGTCTAAAATTGTGCGTCCGTCGCTGGTTATGGTTACGTCTCCAAAACTGTCCACCAGCATTTTATCCATTCCTTTTGGTCCAAGGGCGCTTTTCACTGACTCAGCCACTATCTGCGTAGCCATAATGTTGGCGTGCTGGGCTTCTTGCCCTCTTGACCGTGATGCTCCCTCACGGAGTATAAGAACAGGCGTTCCTGTTAATCCAGAAGACAAACTCAATCATTTCTCCTTATTTTGTTTCGGAACACTAGAAATTGCCTCTAAATATAAAGATTTCTCTGCACCAAACTAACCTTTCACGAATGACACAGAAAAATCCGTTTTCTAAAATAACAATGCTGACGTTTATTCAAGATTCTTATAAGACAGGAAGCAAGCAATTCAAAAATTTTAACCAACAGTAACTAGGGGTTTCTTCTGAATGCTCCTAAAACCGCATTCACATTCAAAACCGATCAGTTTCTTTTTCTTAGTTATTTCACGCCAAGTTTCAGCTTTACAACATGTCTTTTGCCTATGAAATTTCCAGAGAGTTTCAGCCTCTTCCAGAGTCATTGGAACAACATGTCTTGCCGACAACAAAAGATACGCTATGTAAAAACCGAAGCATAAAGCCAAACCGGGTATTAGCACCCCAGAATCCAGTAATGTTCCCAATAATTCTAGGATTTGCGTCAAATTCTTCACACATTTAACAGTAAATTAGCTTAAGTAGTTATATTCCAATTGTTATTAAATTATATGAAACCTAAATTTGGATTATTACAACCTTTCCCAGCCAGATTCTTTATAAAAAGCGGCTTTCCTGATTTGATGAGTTAAACAAAACTTCAGATATTTAAAGTCTGTAGTTTCTAAAAGAGATAAATGAAAAATGGTTTAAAATTAGAAACGTAAAGTTTTTCACTAAACGACGAGAAGCTGCTGTTGTGCCTGTTTCGGAAAAAAGGGAGTGGAGTTTTTTATTTTGCCAACACTTTTCTTGACGCTATCTCAATGTCCTCTGCCTTAACGGTTTTTCTTCCCGCGTGCATGGCATAATCGATGGCTTCTTTGGCTATTTTGATGCCGATCTCGTCCAGTTCCTTTGCCAGCGCCTTCGCAGCTGCCTCGCTTACTCTGCTCGCTCCCGCCTTCTTGCAGATTCTGTGCATTGGAGCAATAGATAATTCTGGATTTCTCATAATACAACCCCTTCGCAGCGTCTTTTTTATTTAAAGACGTATTTAAGTGTTTCATTCGCTTCTAAGCCCTTAATGTTCTTCTTTTCCCGTTTAACGCTTGATTTTCTGTTTGCAAAGAATTTAGTAGGCAATACGTGAAGGTTAATTACGGAGTTCATTTTGTATTTGTTAATGAAGCCGCTAGCCAAAAAATGGGGTCTGGATTGTGACGTTAAATGAAGGAAGTTTTGACCCAAAAAAGTATGAAAAGCTGGTGAGGCTACGTGACGGAAGAACTGTTCTTTTGAGGCTCATAAAGCCTGAAGATGAACC
>CAYVVO010000065.1:0-8738 GCA_964455275.1 uncultured Candidatus Bathyarchaeia archaeon
CATCGAAGAGTATATAGTGGGCGCCAAATTCAACGCCAACTACTTCTGGTCCCCGATAACCGATGAAATAGACCTGCTTGGCTTCGACAGAAGAATACAAACAAACTTGGACGGGGTCCTAGATTTACCCGCTGACGAACAACTGGAAGCAAAACTGCCAACACAGAACGTGGAGATAGGGCACATGGGCGCCACCATGCGGGAATCCCAAATAGAAAAGATACTGGACGCTGGAGAAAAATTTGTTGAAACCTGCAAAAAGGAGTACCCGCCCGGAATAATCGGCTTGTTTGCGCTGCAGGGAGCCATGAACAAGAATCTGGAGTTCTACATCTTTGATGTAAGCCCAAGAATACCCGGTTGCCCCTGCGTGGAACCCACCTCCCCATACATGAAATACAAGTATGGAAAAGAGGTTGGTCCGGGAAGAAGAGTTGCCATGGAGATTAAGCAGGCAGTTGCAGAGAATAAGCTTGGGATGATAGTCACGTGATACCAAAAACTGAGATAAACAGTATTCTGGGAGAGTATGACCGCGGAAAAATCACAGTTGGCACGCTCGGCTCCCACTCTGCACTTAACATATTCAAGGGGGCAAAGGAGGAAGGATTCAAAACAGTATGCGTCTGCAAGAAGGAAAGCGAAATCGTTTACAAGCGGTTTCCTCTGGCGGACCAAATCATTACAGTTGAAGACTTTGTTGAACTTCTGGACGAGGATGTTCAGCGGAAACTGAGACAGGCGAACACGATTTTGGTTCCTCACGGCTCCTTCAACGCCTACGTTGGAACAGAGCAGATGATCGACAAATTACAGGTGCCCTTGTTTGGCAACAGAGAGCTTCTGCACTGGGAAACAGGCAGGGAAAAGCAGAGAGAGTGGCTGCAGAGAGCAGGTTTAAGGTTGCCCAGAATCTTCTCTGACCCAGAGGATATTGAGGGGCTGGTTATCGCAAAGTTTCCCGGTGCAATGGGCGGAAAAGGATATTTTCTTGTGGAATCTCCGGAATCCTTTCACAAAAAAGCAGAAGACATGGTAAAACGGGGACATCTGAGCAAACAAGATTTAGAGAACATCCATTTCCAAGAGTACATAATCGGAGTGAACGTTTACCCTCTATACTTCTATTCCCCCCTCACACGTGAAGTTGAGCTGCTGGGAATGGACAGACGCTACGAATCCACCGTGGACAGCATAGGAAAGATACCTGCCAGCGAACAACTGGAAATCAACGTGAACCCCACATACACGGTTGTCGGCAATTTTCCCATAGTCGCACGCGAGTCGCTTCTGCCAGAGCTTCTCAGGATGGGCGAAAAAGTAGTGGAAGTATCCAAGAAGATTGCCCCTCCCGGCATCATAGGACCGTTTTGCCTAGAGACGGTTATCACGGATAACATGAAAATCTTCACGTTCGAGATTTCTGCGCGAATAGTGGCAGGAAGCAACGTGGGCATCGGCACTTCCCCGTACGCCTACCTGAAGTACGGTGAAGGGATGTACATGGGCAGAAGAATCGCCCGAGAAATAAAGAACGCAATAGAAAACAATGAACTAGAGAAAGTCGTCTATTGACCAGTTACGTGAGTTATCTCTGCTTTGTTCTTGTTTTGATTTCGTGCTCAAGTATGCCCCGGTAGAGTATGAGGGGCGCAATCTTTTCGTTGGGTGCAGTATCCATGATCATTTTTTGTATTCTTTCGTCTAAACGCTTCTTGTAGGCTTGAAGCTCGGCTAAGCTCATGGCTTTCAGTTTGGTTTCGAAATATTTCATGGGGTCGCTCATGCCAATCCACTTCTTGACTCACAGATTTACTGTATATTATGTGAAACAAATGTTATATGCTTATGTGACCAAGAAAACAGTGTAAACATATAAATTTGTATATACCAAAGAATTGGCATCAATAATTCTTTAGGGGAAGATGTTGGGTTGGGAACTGTAGATTCTATAACCGAAATAATCGATGTGAAAGAAGAAGATGACCAGAAGCTTTCAGAAAAATTAACCGAAATCAGCAAAAAACATGACGCCGTTTTAATGGCCTGCATTGCCCCATATGTGGGACTGAAGATTTCTCCCACAAAAACAATAAACGCTCAAATGGGTCTATCCGAAGAATTTGCCGTAGAGACGGCAATTAATCAGATACAAGCAAAAACTGATGCCCGAAAACTGCTGCTTTTGGTTAACAGTCCCGGCGGGCTGGTTCAATCCTCATATAAGATAGCGCGAGCATTAAGAAAAGCATTCAAGGAAATCATTGTTTTCGTTCCCCACATAGCAGCAAGTGGAGGAACTTTGCTTGCCCTCACCGGAAACAAGATAGTTATGGGCATGATGAGCCAACTGTCACCGCTTGATCCGCAAGCAAAAATTGAAGATGGAGCTGTCTCGGCGAACTCTGTTGTGGATGCGCATCAGTTTGTCACCAGGCTCTTTGATGATGTTTCTGTGGAGGATGCGCCTTACAGTTACAAGGCTCTGGCGGACAAATGTGATGGCGTTGACATCAGGGATGCTTTGGCTTCGTTGAGTTTGATGGAAGAGTATATTCGTGAAATTCTGGAGGATTGCGGATACAGCAAAGAAAAATGCAAGAAGATAAGTCACAACATAGTGCGAGGCTTCAAGACGCATGATGAAGTGATAAACATTGACAAAGCCAAAAAGCTTGGGCTGAACGTTATCAGCCACAACGAGTTTCCCACCGAGTGGAAGCTGTTCCGAGAATGGCTAGCCAAGTATATGCTGCAAAGCGCCGATAAGCATGTTATCCGTTTTGTGATTTCAGAAAACTTACAAAAAAAGTGAACTGAACAAAAAGTGAAGAACAGAAAAGGCGCAAAAGTGAGGCCTATGGAAAAGCTGTTTATCCATTTTAGTTCACTAGGAAGTGTCTGTTTTTCTTTTTAGGTTTTTTCAACAGCTCCTTAAGCTCAAAATAAAGGGGGGGATGAAGTGTTCTTTTTGGTTGAATGTTAGAACTCTGTTTCTTGTGTGCCCGTTATTCCTTGGATGATTCTTGCTATTCCATTGAACATGAACGTGAATGACAGCATCAGAACCAGAGCGAGGAAGCCAAATTCTGAGTACACAAACACTATAGCAGCCAATATGATGGTGAGTATGCCCACAACAGCAAAGAATCCTCTCAGCCATTTCGGGAAGGCTTTGGCGAATCCGCCGATTACCAGTCTTGCAACTCCGTTGAGCAGCAGGGCAAAGGACAGTATGTAAATCAGCAGTTGAGTAGTAAGGTCAGTATATAGTAGGACTACGATTCCCAATGCGATGGCTACTATGCCTATTCCAACATTGATTGCACGTATGCCGTTTGACAGATATTTAGCGAATAATCCAGTGATAATCCTCGCGATTCCAGTGACCAGCAAGACGATTGAAAGCACAAAGATCAGAGTTAAGATAGCAACTTCCTGATAAGCCAAGACCACAACTGACAAAATGACCGCAATCAATCCGAAGATAATGTCAAAGGCGCGTAGCCAACCTGGAGCTTTGGTTTCACTCATAGCTAACTCCACAAAACAGAATATATTATCAATGAAATCTTAAAAGATTTGCCGTATCGGTTTATTGTCTGTCGTATTCTTCAACCGTGTTGCTCATGACGTCCAATTTGACGCCCGCCAGCTTGAACAGCTCTATTGTCTCCTTGTCTGCATGGTAATGCTTCTCGCAGACAACACGTTTGATGCCCGAATTGATTATAATCATGGCGCACGTTCTGCACGGCGTCATCTTACAATACAGCGTGGAGCCGTCAAGAGGTATCCCAAACTTTGCAGCCTGAATAATAGCATTCTGCTCCGCATGCAAAGTACGCACACAATGCTGCGAAACGTTACCCTTCTCATCAAAAACCTTCCTCATATCATGCCCCGCCTCATCACAGTGCGGCAGCCCCGCAGGCGCCCCCACATAACCCGTTGTCATGATTCTGCGGTCCTTGACGATTACGCAGCCTGCCCTTCCCCGATCACAGGTGGCGCGCTTGGAAACGGCTTCGCACAAGTCCAGAAAGTATCTGTCCCAGTCAGGTCGCGGCTTACAATCCATTCTTGTTGTCTCCAACTTTCGAATATACACCTAAGCAAGTATGGAATAAAACTGTTTTTAGCGGATTAACTAACGGAAAAAATGGAGTTTTGGCTAAAACACGATTTAATGCCAAAAAGATATTTTTTAAACTTCTTTTTTTGGTTTCTGGTTGTTATGATTTAATATATCGTAAGATTTAATAAACCCGCAGGTTTACTAATACAAAGGGGAACATGCGTGCAGCCAACAGCCGATTTGAAATTCACTACGCCTCTGAAGATAGTTTATTCATTGACTTTAGGTGCAGTAGCAGCGTGGTACCTGTTTTTCTACCTGTCGTATTGTATGGGTAACGTTGGATGGACTGGAGATAATGTATTTTCTGTTTTTCTAAAAAACTTACCACTTCTATTTGCCATAAGCGCCATCCCGTTGGCGATATTCACTTTAGTATTTCTCACCAAAGGCAAAGGACTAAACTACTTCAGAAGCTGGAACGCAGGAAAAAAATTGCCCCTTTCAGCATCGGCAATCATAATCGGCTATCTTCTTGTTGTATTTACACCAAACACGAGCGTGACACCAGGTTATACCCTAAACCATTACGACTTTTACTACGCCTACATTGGATTGATCCTAATCGCTGCCGGCTTTATTTCCATACTGATATACAAAAGACAGGCCCCATCTAACGGAGAGGAGCCCAAGCAGAGAATAAAATGGAGGAGCAAAAAAACAGCACTGATCTTTTCGGCAATCCTAATTGTTTCGATCATAATTGGCGGCTATCACTTAAAGATTCAAAGGGAACATGAACTCGTTCAAGAACATTACCAGTTCATCAAAGAGGGGCTGCCTGTTCTAGTCAACGACGAATGGACAAACAATGAGGACGGCAACTCCAACTACATCAACTATAAGGGCGCAATATTCAATTCAGGTTTGGATAAAAAATACAATATCACCTTGTTGGTGAACATTAGAGACCCTGACGGCACATGGCTGGAAAGAGCGGAAATTCCAATTGGAGACATCAATGGATGGGATCATAAAGCATTTGACGTTAATGTTGAATATTCTGGAGAAATGGCAGAAGTAGTTACAGGTTATAAGTGGGATAATCCCGATTCTATACATGGTTAGGAATTAGTCTGTAGTTGAGTCTTCAAATACTGTTTTTTTCGTTTGAGGCTGGGGTGCTGTGGGTTGATTGTTTTTGTGGGCAACAGAAATTCTTTTATAGAATATTAAGATATAATATGTATTTGGAGTTTAGATCATGGGACCCATACTCTGCCCAGAATGCGAAACAAGCTTCCTATCATGGAGCAAAGACCGCTTCTTCGTATGCGACAACTGCGGATTCAGGGTAGACGTAAACGGAGACCCCTTCGACTACCTCAGAAAAAAAGCCAAAGAAATAGAAGAATGGGAACAAAACAGCCCATGCCGCAACTGCGCATTCATCAACTACTGCAAACATGGCGAACAGCAAAACAAAAACAGAACATGGCAAAGAAGAAAACAGCAGTTCTGTATGCCAAAAATAACCGTGTAGCGCCCAAACAAAACGGGCAACCTTTTTTTCTCTTCCACGCGCCAACCATTCAATACTGTTAAATATCTTCCCTGATTCAAACGATACGAGAAGGGCCGGTAGTCCAGTTTGGTATGAACGCCGCCTTCGCATGCCCAGTGCAGAAACAGGCGGAAGCCGCGGGTTCAAATCCCGCCCGGTCCACCAGTTTTGGATTTGAGTTTTGATGAGGCTATTGAGGTTTAGAGTAGAAGGCAACATTTTTGGCATTTGCAACAAACATTAAACGATGATGATTTTGACTAAATAAACATTATATATTACGAAATAATATGGAATTGTGCGCGGGTTAACGAAAAGGGAATGGGGGGGTCGCGTCTAAATGAAGAAAAAAAGCGTCATCATTGGAGTTTTTGGACTTTGCGTAATGCTTGCGTGCGCAACAAATCAAACGATTATCGTTTCCTCATTTTCCCCAAGTCCTTGTCTGGCGGATGACCTTCTTTTTGATTTCTCCGAGACCAATTTTTACTTCGTCGATCCTTTGGACAGCTGGTTTGTTTTCAAATTTAAGGTCACCAACATGGGAACAAACAGTCTCCTTCTTGGCTCGCGCTGCTCCTGTAATGTAGGGGACGAGGCGGTTGGATTGCCCCTCTTAGCACCACAGGGAGAAACACCGCTGGAGCCCGGCGAATCAATGTGGATTAAGATACTTCCCGCAGGAGGAGAAGGTTGTGGGTATGATCCTAATGTCTTGCAAACAGTCACTCGCACCTTTCACATAGAAATTCAAGACAATGATGCTAATTATGACCCCTGGGAGGCAAACCAAGTTACAACGGAAAAGGAAATCCAGATAGAGGTAGTTAACCGTGAGACTCTGGAGGGCGATATTCTCCTGCAGGGCGTGGTGGTTGATGGGCAGGGCAGCCCTATTCCTTATGCACATATCGACATCGGAGGATATGGCGCAAATCTTCCCATGGCATGTGATGATGATGGCTGCTTCTCTTATTCCATTGCCCAAACCTCAGCCTATTTTTTGACCGCTTATAAAGAGGGTTATCGACCGACAACCATCGAGGTCGACGGAAGCGATGTACAAGACTTTTACACAATAACACTTGAGAACGAACCGTCCCCGCTCTCCATAAGCTCTTCTCTAATGAACACGATAGAGGGGAATATCGGATTCTGGCGATGCGCTGCCACTGCTGATGAAAGTAAGCTGTTGCTGGTCAATGGCATGGAGAACTGGGAGAATGAAAGCCTAAAGAACCAATCGAAGTTATACCTTTTAGGCACAAGCACTGGCGAGGTTCTGTGGACACACGATATGGGATGGGAATCTTGGTCTGCTGACATCAGCGATGACGGCAGGTACGTGGTTTTTGGCACAAAACTTGAAGGTTTCCAGACCGGACCAGAAGGATTCGTCAATTATATTCGCTTAGTTGATGGGGAGAACGGAACTACCCTCTGGCAAAAGGAAATCACCACTGAGAACTTTCCATGCACCACCCATGGCGAATTTTATACTCGTGGTGTGAAATTTTCCCATAGTGGCGAGTATATCTTCGTCCCTATACACTGTGAATATGGCTACCTTCTAAACAGCGCAGACGGTTCCCTTCTGTGGTGCAAGTGGGTGGGTGCAAACATTAGGGAGGTTATCTTCACGCAGGATGACCAATATGTTTATGTTCCTTCAGGCGCTGGCTGGCTGTATAAGCTCAGGGTTAATGATGCCTCTGAGGTGTGGAAGCAATGGATTGGCACCTGGGCATACGTCGGCGGTTTTGACATTTCATCTGATGAACAGCATATAGCAGTGGGCACGAAGGTAGGTTACCTCACCGTCATCAACACCGCAGATGGGTCCATAAGATTCAGCATGGACATCCATAACGGGCATGCTCATTGCCGCTTCTCTCCCGACGGCACAAAAGTGGCAGTGGGTGGAGAGGGCTTGATGATGCTGGATTTGGATGGAAATCTGCTGTGGCGATACGTTTCAGGGGGTATGATTGATATTCGCTTCTCAGGAGATGGCTCTTTTATAACTGTCGAGGATGGCGTTGTCTTTGACGTTTATGGTATGCCGATTCATGACATTACGTCCGGTGAACTGCCGCCTGGTTATTATAATCAAGTAAGCTGGCTGAACTCGGAGGGAACACGCTTTATCTGCGCCTTGAGGGACACCCCAGCCTCAGGGAGGGAGATCATTGGGGTTTACAGCATAGAAACGAGCGTAGACACAACCCCGCCGCTCATTGGCGCTCATTCTCAAGACCCCCAAGATGCAGATGTTCTAGCTAACCAGATGGTGATAGTGTCAGTTGATGTAACCGACACGCAGACAGGAGTGTGTGAGGTGATCTTATCATACAGCACGGACCAAGGCACAACTTGGACAAACACTACTATGAACATGACAAACGGAGACACTTATGTGGGGCAGATTCCCGGTTTTCCAGAAGGAGCCGAAGTACAGTATATGATTATCGCGTACGACAACGCTGAAAACTATGCCATAAGCGATAATACTGAACAATATTACATTTACACGGTTATACCAGAGTTCCCATCAGCCACAATTCTGTCCCTATTCGTCATAATCACCCTGCTTGTGACTATTCTCGTGAATAAGAAGAGAAAAGCAGACCCCCAGCCGGTCCACCATCAGTTTATGTTTTGATTGAAGCTGGTTCAAGAGGTTTTGTCTCTTGTATGCGAGATCGCCATGCGTCACCCAGTCTGGAGTAGACGATTTGTGCAGGGATGATGTTGATGAGTGCCTGAGTTCCATTCATTACTGCTAGCGCGGGCAGAATGGTGACCACGAATGATGCGGGCATTCCATAGAATATTGGAAGCAGATAGTAATTTGCTGCTGTCATTATGAGAATTCTGGATGCAACCGCAGAAATCGATTTGGGTATGAAGCCTTTGCGGATTGCAGCAAACGCAAGGATTGTTGCCAGTTCGGCTATGAGTTTGAATATGCCCCCGTAAACGTTTCCTCTGAGAAAAATGAAGGAACAACCGATAAGGCAGGTGTACACTGCGCCTATGGGACCTGTGAATAGCAGGCTGATCATCATGGGCATTCCGGTTAGGTCCCATGAGACT
>CAYVVO010000066.1:0-1436 GCA_964455275.1 uncultured Candidatus Bathyarchaeia archaeon
GACAAGCCATAACAACAGCAGTCGACGCCGTTGAAATAGCCAGGCGCAGATTTGTGAAAGAAATGAAAGTAGCAAAAATCGACATCGGAACCGAAGAGATGCCGCCAAGAGAAGGGGAAAGCAACTCAAGGATGATTTCAACCATCGAGATCACCCTGAAACGAAGCTAGACACCAACTAGCACCTTTTCTACGTATTCAGACAACCGACAGTATCTTCGCCAAAGATCACAAGGTCGCGAGCCCTCGCCGGAGGGTTCCTGATGGTTCACCGCAGATCGGCTGTTCGCTGCTAGTCGGTAATTTCGCACAGAATTTTTTTTCTATTTTTTTGTTGCTTGACAGCGTGTTCACTGTTTTTCTGTAACTTATTGATATACCGTAAGGCTTAAGATATAATACATATTAATATGGTTAATAGGGAAAGCACTTGGGAAAAGCCACCATACTGACACCCCTGTACATCTCCATAGCTTGGACCTTGATGACCAGCTACCAGCTTTTCACCGAGACAACAGTAACAACAGTCACAATATACATTGGCACATACCTGCCCACAATCGGCGCTTGGATGGCTTCCAGACTAGACATGATCGTATTCATCCACTCCTTCGCATGGATCTTCCTGTTGTCATCCGTAATCCCTGCATTACTTCTAGGAAAAGAGAGAGGCGTCCTCATCCAATTCGGATTATGTCTAACATTAGCTTTTTTGGCATTCGTAGTACAAGACGCCGTGGCGACGGGTCTCGGCAACGGAGCCCTAGATCAAATCCTAGGCGTAGCTCCACTGTTCCGCAATCCATTATTGGCTGCGGTTTATTTGTTGCTACCATATCTTCTGATGGTGGGATTTGACATTCGGGGTAAACGGAAAAAGCAAGAATGGATGAAAGTTGAAAAAGTTGAAGGCGAAACTGACGATTTTCCAGAAGATGCTTTCATCGGAGAAGGCGACCTTAAAGAAGAAGAGGAAAAAACACAAGAAGAAGAATGGAAATACCCAAGCTAAATGCCTACCCACAATAGAAACCCAAGCGTCGCCTACTGGCTTGGCAACAGCCTATACCTGAACGTAACCAACAGGTGCCCCAACAGCTGCTACTTTTGTTTCAGAAAATACAAGAAGGGCATCCGAGAGTTTAACCTGAAGCTGGAAAAGGAGCCGACCCCAGAAGAGGTAATTGAGGAACTGCGAAAGGTTATAAACAGAAAGAACTGGAGCGAAGTTGTTTTCTGCGGCTTCGGAGAACCCTTGGAGAGGCTGGATCTTGTTTTGGAAGTAACCCGATGGACAAAGAAGCACACTTGGAAGACTGTCCGGGTTGACACCAATGGTCAAGGATACCTGCTGAACAGAGGAAGAGAGGTGGTGCGGGAGCTGAAGGAGGCAGGCGTAGACAAGGTGAGCGTAAGCTTGAACGCCCACGACAAAGA
>CAYVVO010000067.1:0-2228 GCA_964455275.1 uncultured Candidatus Bathyarchaeia archaeon
TTCTGCTAAAGCAAAAATTATTACCGTCAAAGGTAACCCTAAAAGGAGAGGATACTTCACAGAAATTTTAACGTACTTTTCCATCAGGGCACTGTCTTTTTTGGTCCATGCTTCAGACATAGATGAAATAATTGGAAGAGAAAAAGCCGTCATAGAAAAAAGTACACTGGATACTGCATCTGCAACGCTGTAAACTCCCACATTGGAGTAATCAAAAAACAAAATGAGTATAGGTATGTCCAAGCTCTTCATAATCATAAAAGATATTTTTCCGATCGATATAGAAAAACCAAAAATGAGTATGTGCTTAAATTGCTTCAAGTCTTCTAATATTGAATACTTCCTGTTTTTGTTCGTGAAAACATCTATGTTACTTGAAATCAAATCTTTAATGTACGGTCTCAAAAAATACACGCAAAGCAGTAATTGACAGACAGGAGCAACTACTACTAAGACGGGCAATAGATTAGTGGGTAAAGCGAACACCGCAAATATTGTGCCAATTACTGAGACCGCATAAAACCCGCTGGATTGTATTATCGAAAGCTGCTTGCTTTTATGCAATGACCCAATTATTGACGACAGCGAGTCTTTTGTTCCCGAAAACAGGAATGCGAACGCCAAAGAAAGAAGCAATATCCTGAATGTAATGTCGGATGTTTGAAAAGATAGAATGGTTAAGAAAACGAATATTACCAGACTCATTACCGTGAGGTACCTCACATAGTTTGAGAAATAGCGAGAGAGATTCGCGTCTTTTTTGGTTAAGTATCCTGCACCAAAATGGATTAAGCCCTCAAATAACCCCCCAAAAATGAGCGCCCACAAGAAATCGAACACCGAATATGCCATACTGAATAAGCCAAAACCAGAAGGCCCGTATACCCTGCTCACTTGAATTCCCAACAAAAGCCAGAAAATACCGCTTAGGATCATGAGTCCCAAGAACCAAGCCCCGCCTGTAACTAGCCTTCCTGGTCCCGTGTTGCTGAGGTCCTCTTCCATCATTATACATCCTAGTTTTGCTCTAAGCTGTTGTGGTGTTATCCTTCCCAGTAAAGCTTCATTTCTTTAAGCGTTACTCTGATATAAAGTTCTGGCAAAAACGAGTGAGGTGAGAGCAAACCGAAACTGAAAAAGGGATAACGCGTGTCGACTAACTGCGCACAACTTTTGGATGTATGTCCAGCTCTAGGAGTAACCTGCTTCTGAAAGTGTACTTGAGATTGTTTCAAAATTGCGCATCTGAAGCTTGTGTGCTTCTCTAATTAGTGGGCTAACGACCTTGAGCACTTTTAAACCCTTTCCAGTAACAATGTAGAAGATTTCGTTTTCACCCAAATTTTGTTGCTCAACGAGACCTCGGTCGATCAGCAATTTCAGATGTGGCACCAGGCGGATTGTGTCAAGTTCAACTTTGTGCGACAGTTTGGTGAACCTCATGGGACCGTTAGAAACCAAAGTGCAAAGAACGTCAATGCATACCATCAACTTTGATCTGTGTGGCTTTTCATCCCTTTGCTTTCGGCTAATAAGTGATTTAGCTTTACTGACTGCCTGTGACATTTGCTTTCCAGTTTTTCCTTCCTTTCCGAGAATGAGTGATTTGGCTTTACTTATTGTGTGTGACATTTGCTTTCTGCTCATTAGGTTTTTGGATTTTGTGTTATATGTGTTGTGAATTCTGAATTTAAATCCAAAATCACAAGCTATACGCAAGCAGATAGTTAAGAGCAAAACCAAAATCGAAGCTCTAAGTTACAGTTTAAACCCAAACTTGAAAGCTGAAAGAGATTCCTGTTTTCCGACAAGTTAGCGTGTGGAGCCAAAAAAAACTTAAACTGCTAGCCTTTTCCTGTTAGCTGTATGAAGAGGTAAACGGGAATGAGGAAGCTTTCGGTGGCAAAATTCGGCGGGAGCCTCTTGAGTGATGAGGGCGAAAAAATACCTGCGATTTTGGATTGCATAAAATCACTGAGGGATCAGGATGATTTGGGTCCGGTGGTTGTTTTTTCTGCGCCAAACGGCTTCACGGATGAGCTCATTAGAATAGGCGAATCTTACACCCATTCTAGACCTCTCCCGATAGATTCTATCTTCAACACGTACGAGAGAATAGCAGAAACCTATGTCAAAGGCAAGTATCTGAAGCAGGTTATTCATGAATTGCAAGAATATCGGCAGCAGATGGATGAAGCTGTCTCTTTAATCAATAAGCGTTTTCGGGG
>CAYVVO010000068.1:0-1073 GCA_964455275.1 uncultured Candidatus Bathyarchaeia archaeon
AACAGGATTGGCGCCTTGAAATTTGGAACCTTCAAGCTCACCAGCGGCGAGGTGAGCCCCTACTACATAGACTTAAGAATTGTTCCAAGCTTCCCTGACGCCTTCAAAAGAATCTGCGACCTCTACCTCGCACTGATAAAAAGCGTTGTCGGAGCCGACGGCTTTGACCGAATCGCAGGCATCCCCACCGCAGGCATATCCTTCGCATCCATCACCGCGTATCACCTCAAAAAGCCCTTCCTTTACGTTCGCTCAACCGAACGGGAGCATGGGAGGGGAAGGTGGGTGGAGGGGATTCTTTTGCCGGGCGACCGCGTCTTGCTGATGGACGATCTCATAACCAAAGGCGGGTCTATCCTGAAATCTGCTGAAGCTGTTAGAGCCGAAGGTGGCGTGGTAACCGACGCTGTTGTTCTGTTGGACCGAGAGGAGAACGGCGAAGCCAATTTGGCTAAGAACGGCATTAAACTTCATTACCTGCTTACAACAAGTGAACTTGCCCGCAAACTCTGTGACATGGACGCTATAACCGAAGAACAGTTGGATACCATACTGAAGCAAGTAAAAAGAAAATAGGCGCACAGCGTTAGCCTTCAGTTTCTGTGGTGCATAGTAGCTATATTAATCTGGAATATTTATCGATTTTTCATTGTTTATAAATGGAGGATGTGGTTGACCCTTCAAAAGAGGGTACAGCAGTGGCAATACTGAAGAGGTTAAGGCAGTTTTTCGTACGTTCAAAGTTTTATCGCTGCGCACACTGCGGATACGAGCTGCCGAAAGAAGACGCTGTGCTCTCAGGATGGGACTCCCAGCAATCGCTCCGCCACGTTCACTGCCCAAAATGCGGAAAAATAATCAAGCATATCCCATAAGTTACAGTCTCTGCTCTATATCTGTAACAAAAAGCTTCCAAAAAAAGAGAAAACAGGGGGTTTACTCGTAGTATATCAGGTCTTCTAGTTCGAGTGTTTCATGAAGTTTGGTGACCGCTTCGTAAACGTCCTCTTCCTTTTTGGCGCCTGTGCAAACCAGTTTTCCGCTGGCGAAGAGAAGAATCACAACTTTTGGGA
>CAYVVO010000069.1:0-1820 GCA_964455275.1 uncultured Candidatus Bathyarchaeia archaeon
TATTATCACGATTCCTCCCAGAAGTCTAGGCAGATAGGCTGCGAGGTCAACTAAGAACTCGCCAACAGGACCTCCGATTTCCAGAATCTGAATAGCTATGACCACAGATATGACCACAATAAAAGCTGTGGTAAGTCCACCGACAAAGGAGGAAATATCCCACCCTGCAGCTCTGAAAGTTTTTCCTGCGTCAGTTTCATCAAACTTTTTTTCGATGCCTACCTTCTCAATGAGTTTATTCACAGCACGTCCCACAAATTTCCCGACCAAATATCCGATGACTACAACGATTATGGCAGCAATAATCACAGGCAAAGCAGCTATAACGTCTGACAGCATTTCATTTAGCAATTCTCCAAGATCTGACAAAATTTTATACCCCCACAATAGATTGTTGAGTTCTTCTTATAATTTTTATTATGCATCAGAGCGCCGTCTGTTCCACTTTTCTGGAACCTCAGCATAGTTTTCAGGCACTACACCCATTTTTCATGGGATATTCTGTGTTTCTGCGGATTTGTGGAGTTTGTGGTTTGCGCTCTCAGATTTGTTGAATGATGAACTTGTTCAGGCTTAGCGAGTGCTGCTGGAGTCTAGTGTACTTAAAAAACAAAAAAGAAAGGGGATGAGGTTTGGGCTTATTCCTTAAGTTCATAAACGCATTCGCAGTATGGATCGCCGCGTGATTGAGATTTAGTGAGCGTTGCCGTCAGTTTAGGATTGATTGCCTTAAGTGCCGCTTCACTCCAATCCCCACATGAGCATTCATATTGGTCGGCAATTCCGAACTGTTTGGCGCTTTCCCACCACGGACAGTTAAGGTACCTGTCTACGACTCTGTTCCTGCTTTCCTCAGTCCTCTCCATTTTGCATTCAGGTCCCAGCGCCAGAACTGCGAAAATAGCAGTTAAGTTTGCAGCGTCAACAGCGTCTTCTGCTGGCATCTTAAATTCCTTCATGAAACTCAGGAAAGACATCTTCATGCCTTCGCCCCACATCTCAGATTCTATCTCAGCAAGTTTTTCTTTCCCTATGATCCCCAGCAGAACTTGGATGTAGCCCATACACCCGTTGGAAAAGGATTGTGCAGCCATTGCCCAACGCTTCTCAAGCGGAATCTTCTCCAAAATTTCTTCAGCCATTTTCTTGAAACCCCCTTTTCTGTAATGACGTGGTTATATTTTTGGTTGAACATAAAAGATTATCTGTGGTTGCACTCACAACTGATGTTCAAGAACAACTCCAACAACCCCTGATTATGCATCTTATCCTTTTTAAGAGACAAAATTCATAAATCATTATTCAGAAGTCTGAAGGACTGACCTATGCCGCGATATTCCAGCGTTTTCAAGGATGAAAGCAAACTTGACATCAACTATGTTCCACAGCATCTACTCCACAGAAGACTTCAACTCAATCTCTTGAACCAGTTCTTCCGTTTCGTTGTTGAAAGCCCCGGAAAAATGACCCAACGCGCCCTCATTATAGGAAAGATCGGAGCAGGCAAAACCGTTCTCTCGCAGCACTTCGGCTTAAACATAGTGAAAGAGGCAAAGCAGCGTAACATCAACCTCAACTATGTTCACGTTAACTGCCGCGAATGCAAAGGAAGCCTATTCATGATTCTGCAAAGAACCATAATGAAGTTCTATCCCACCTATCCTAAACGCGGCTACTCAGCAGAGGAACTGTTGCAGGCGCTTATGCAGGTCCTCGACGAGAAAGACGCCTACCTAATCTTAACCTTGGACGAGCTGGAATCTCTTATCGGCAGCGAAGGCTCAGACCCCCTCTACAACCTCTCCCGAATCCAAGAAGAC
>CAYVVO010000070.1:0-6134 GCA_964455275.1 uncultured Candidatus Bathyarchaeia archaeon
GCTGGCAAACGTTAAACAGGGAACGGTGTTCAAAAAAGACAAGGTTATCAGGTGGAAGTGCAGAAACTGCGGTCACATACACGAGGGCAGCGAAGCTCCAGAGAGATGCCCAGTGTGTGACCACGCAAGAAGCTACTTTGAAGTTTGGTGCGAAAACTACTAAACAAACTGTAAGGGGGTGTAAACGTGACTGAGGAAGGACAAGTATACGTTTGTGAGATATGCGGAAACAAAGTGGAAGTTTTAGAAGCTGGCGCCGGAACTCTGGTTTGCTGCGGACAACCCATGACTCTAGTGAAGTAAACTTGTTTGCTGGAAGATATCTCCCCATTTTCTCTTTTTTCTTGTTGAAACCAGATAATTGTTTGTTCTAGGCGCTTGCATGCACATAAACAAAATTACAGGATTCTGCGCGCCTACACATTATCAACTAGGCGGAATCCATGTTTCCACGGTTACGCTCCACTGATCCACCTTGTCTGCAGATATGTCCAAGTAATAGTTACCTTTTTCGATGTTCTGCAGAAACACGGTTCCTTCAGCTTGAAGGTTCGTAAACGCCTCTAAAGGTTCACTTTGCCCTTCCGTGTAAACGTATATGCTGAAAACGATAGATGCTTCCACACCAGTGTATGCTATCCAGTTTATCCGCAACTCAGCCCCAGCAACGTAGAAGTAATCGGTGGTAAACCCTGAAGAACCACCAAAAAGTTCAACCACATTCCATGCCCCCTTTTTCACGGTTCCCAAATCGCTTTCGAGTCCCACAATCTGATCCTCCAGCGCTTGAATCTGTTCATCTTTTTGGGCTAGCTGATTTTGCATGCCAGTTAACACACTTGCGAATGCAAGAACAACTATTGCTATGATAGCCCCAAAAATTATGCATAAATTGGTGGTGTTGTTCAATTCTAAACTTCCCCTTTTTTCTATGAAACTGATCCGGTGTATCCGGGCGATGGGGTGGTTGTCCCAGTAAGAGTGTTATAGTCAAGGCGGATTCTGCCAACTCCTCCATCTCCACCCACCTTCATTGGGAGATGGTTTCCTGATCCGCCTATGGCTCTGCAGAAATTGGTTCCTCCCTGAATTGTTGTTGCGTACAGAAATATTGATCCTCCAGCTCCTCCGGAAGATCCATAGCTGAATGTGCCATATTGGATTCCGTTTGTTGTTTCCCCAATCGCTAAGAAACTATCTGTGGGAGCGACAATCAAGTTTGCGTAGATGATGATTATTCCTCCTCCGTCACCACCATCTGAGGGGTCAGGGTCATTACCATTCCATTGTCCTCCTCCTCCGGATCCAAAGAATATTTTGGTTAGGTCAACTGTGCCATAGACCACTCCTTTTCTGGCGTATGTTTCTCCGCCATTCCATGGATCACTGTCTGTTGCTCCTCCTCCATATTCTCCTCCGCCTCCACAGATGTAAGCTCCTCCCGCACCAGCGTTATTCATTTTTCCAACACCGTAACCGCCTCCGCCGATGCCTTTGCCGAGATAGCTTTCTCCTTGATAACCGTCCAGATTATTGCTTGGTCCATATGCTCCGCCTCTGTACCCTTTTTCAGAAACGTCTATGCTGCCGCCAGCGCTGACGGTCACCGTTTCTGCCCGAAACACAACTATGCCCCCGGTGTATCCATCCCAAGCAGAAGCTGTTATGCTGCTGCCAGAATCGATTGATACCGACGTGTATTGAGGCACACGCACGATCTGGCTTGAGGTTGCGTCTACGCCGTCAAAACTGCCAGAGTGAAAGTTGTTATCGATGGGGGATGTGAGCGTTATGTCGTTTCCCACGATTGAGCTTATGTGCTTGAACTCGTAGGTTCCAGCTTCGCCTCCACTTGAATTCTGCATCTGCATCAGCAGTATTTCATCGTCCTCAACAAATCCGCTGGCGTCACTTACCGTTATTGTTGTTTCCCCTGCATTCTCGTTGCCAGTCAAAAAGGCATAAACATTAACTATTTGGTCGCTACCTGAAACCGCTAAGGGTCCGTCTGATCCGTCGCCAACCCAATCAATCTGTGAACCAGTAGAAGAACCCGCTACAGCGAGGTGTACGCATTTTGCGTCAGAAGCGGTAATTACGGTAAACTTGTATTTCATTGCCGAATTGAAGCTTTGAGTCACCCTAAGGATTGAGGTGTCACCAGCGCCCAAGGTTGCATTTCCGGAGGTAAAGGCTACATCGGTGGCTAGTACATCATTCACTTTAACATCGTTTATGGTGATGGTGCTGGTTCCCGAGTTTTTGAGGATGAGGTCAACGTAGCTATTGTCTGAAGCCCATGTGTGACTGCTAACTGTTAGCTCATCAACTTTCATGAACGAGAAGGATATTGATCCCATCCATGCAGCAACGGCTATGGAAACGGCTACAACAACAGCGATTAGTATTATCGCCGCTATCACTGGACTTAATGCCTTATTGTTTTTCAAGGGTCTCATCAATTTGTGACACGAACTGGCTCTTCTGATCTTTGTCTATGAAAAACATATTACTAAATAGATTATGAATCTGGGGTATTAATTCCAGAGACACAAAGAAGGGTTATCTGCACAAAATCCCAAAAATTAAATCCATTCTTGTTGTGGGGGTCGCGGAGATTTGCACAGGAGACAAGTGTTGATATCTCACCCAATCAATCCCACAACTTCCCTTTCCCCGTTAGTATATTTTAGGCTAAAACAGTAGCTTTTTGTAGAATCGTTACTAAAGCAGGTAGAACGGTTTTCAAACTCTACTAGGTTATACCATAGTTTTTCAGGAGGGCTTTTGGTTGATTCTTCAAAGAGTTTACCCTTCTGTTTTTACGTGCACAAAAAAGCTCTTAAGCCGAACTGGATGAATATATAGCTAGCAATATAGAAGGGGCTTTAGCTAAATGAAAAGAAAAATTTCAATATTGATGCTGTGCAGTCTACTGCTGATGATAACCGTTGGAACCGTCAGGGCAGGCAACCCAGACTACTCAATCATGGAGTATGGTTGTATAGGCGAAACCACTATTGATGGACATTGGACCGAACCACTTGAATGGTACGACGGACCAGAGCTGGACATGGGTGACGACGCTATAGGCGTATATAACATGGACTTTAACACATATGGCATGCAGTGGTGTATCGAATTTTTCACTGACAATACCACCGACGCTGAAGACTACTGGCAAATTTGCCTTGATGACAGCAACACTGGGGGCAGTGCTCCTCAGTCCGGCGATTTCAGGATAGACATTGTAGGCCACGCGAATCTAATATTTTATGAAGGAAACGGAGCTAGCTGGGATGTAATCACCCCAGATGACGGTGAAATAACATGGGCTAACATGCTGGACGGATCTCCAAGGAATACCACTCCCCACTGGATTCTAGAAATCGCTATCATAAAGCAGACAAGAGTTGCAGTTAACCCACCACCAACTGGAATGAGAGCTGCATGCTACGACGCAGACACCGGCACACTTGCAGCGTGGGCACCAGGCAGTGACAGGGATGCTCCAGACACGTGGGGATTAATCGATGGATACTCAATGGATCCAATACCAGAGGGCTTAAACCTTGCAGTCATGGTCTTCCTGTCATCAGTCTCGCTAGTGGTCGGCTCACATTATCTGCAGAAGCGCTCAAAGAAACGAGAAATAGTTTAAACCCGATGATGCCTAGAAGTATCTCGGTTTAAACATCCCCCTTTTTTGTTTAAATGCAACCAAAAGGTTGTGTGTTATTTTTCTTGGTAAATGCGGCTTTTTTTAAAATAGTGTTCAGAAAAGTGAGTGAATGCTCCCTGACTTACGTGTGGGGTCGCGGGGATTTTAACCCCATACAGATGGAGGCATCATCCGTTTTTTGATGCAATAGCACGTTTTGATGTTGCTCAGATTAGATTCAGCTTAGAATTTAGAAAAACGAAAAAATTAAATAGAAATGAAGCTTTTAAATTAACAGGTTTTCTAGATGAGTGATAATAAGAAGAGGTTAACCACAAACTTTGGAAAACGAGTAGATGGCGACCAGAATTCTGTTACGGCTGGAACCCGTGGTCCAGTATTGCTGCAGGATGTTCATTTGATCGAAAAATTGGCGCATTTCAACAGGGAACGGATACCTGAACGAGTCGTGCATGCCAAAGGAGCCGGGGCGGGAGGATACTTCGAGGTTACAAACGACGTAACCAAATATACGAAGGCAAAGTTTCTTTCTGAAATAGGTAAACGCACCGCGGTTTTCGCGAGATTCTCAACAGTTGGCGGTGAAAAAGGATCAGCAGACGCTGAACGTGACCCCCGAGGATTCGCAGTGAAGTTTTACACAGAAGAGGGAAACTATGATATTGCGGGAAACAACACGCCCGTGTTCTTTATCCGCGACCCCCTGAAATTTCCGGATTTTATTCACACCCAGAAACGTAATCCGGAGACCAATCTAAAAAATGCAGACATGTTCTGGGACTTTCTGTCTTTGACACCAGAATCTCTTCATCAGGTGACAATCCTATTCTCTGACAGGGGAACCCCCAAGTCTTTCCGCCACATGAACGGATACGGAAGCAACACCTTCAAGTGGTACAACCAAGACGGCGAATCATTCTGGATCAAATACCACTTCAAAACCGACCAAGGCATACAGAATTTCACCCGCCAAGAAGCTGAGCACATGAAAGGAGTTGACCCAGATCATGCTACTCGGGACCTCCACAACGCGATTGAACAGGGAGAGTATCCTTCATGGACTCTCCAAGTGCAGATAATGCCTGTAAAGGATGCTGAGACGTACCGTTTTGACGTTTTCGACGTAACCAAGGTTTGGCCCCACGGAGACTACCCAGTAAGGGAGGTGGGTCGAATGGTTTTGAATCGAAACCCAGAAAATTACTTTGCTGAGGTGGAACAGGCGGCGTTTTCTCCAGGAAACTTTGTGCCGGGTATTGCGGCTTCAATGGACAAGATGCTTCAGGGTCGCCTTTTTGCGTATCATGACGCTCATCGCTACAGATTGGGACCGAACTATCACCTGTTGCCAGTTAACCGACCTAAAGGAGTGAAAACGATGAACTATCAGCGTGACGGGTACATGCGTTTTGACGCCAACGGAGGCAGCGCACCCAACTACTATCCAAACAGTTTTGGGGGTCCAGAACCTGACATCCAAGCAGCTGAACCACCCTACGAGGTTTCAGGCAAAGCCGCTCGTCAACCATACACTCATCCCAACGATGATTTTGTGCAGCCTGGAAATCTGTATCGGAAAGTCATGACGGATCAAGATCGGGACCACCTTATCGGAAACATAGTTTCTCATCTTTGCAACGCTAAAAAGGAAATCCAAATCCGGCAGACAAAAATATTCTTCAAAGCTGACCCAGAGTACGGTCAACGCGTCGCTGAAGGACTAAAGATCAACCTGTAAAAACCAAAAAACACAGCTTTACTGGTGGGGTCGCGGGGATTTGAACCCCAGACCAATGGAGACATCACCCGTTTTTTCCCGTAACTCCACTTTTTTTTATTGGAGAATTTAACCAACATAAGAAGGACAATAATTAAATTCCAAGCCTAAAACCCAACATAAGTCGTTGAAAAAGGATTTTATATACTCAAGCAAATAAACATTATATCTCATGAGCAAAGATATCAAAAGTTTGGTCCGAATAAAGAAGGACAATGCAGAAACAGCTGTCGAAGTAATTGGTAGTGCATTCAGAAATTATCCTTTTCTCAAATACTACTTCCCTAACGAGTCAAACAGAGAGAAGATATCAAATTATTTTTTATCTTTCGCTGTTTATAGCGGTATTAGGATGGTGAAGTATATGCAACATCCTCGAATCTGGAAGGAATTGCTATTTGGATACCGTCAAATAATTATCCGATATCATTCTGGAAAATGTTGCGTTCTGTTCCACTATCGAAGATATTAGGTTTTGGTAGGCATGGCGGCTCTAAAATGAAGCATTTTGCCGACTATATAGACAGAGTACATCAACGTCAAGCCCCTTTCAAGCATTGGTTTTTGCAAGCAATTGGCATAGTTCCGAAGTTTCAGGGTAAAGGCCATGCAAGTGAGTTACTTAGACCGATGCTTTCTAAAATCGATAAAGAATGTCTCCCATGTTATCTGGAA
>CAYVVO010000071.1:0-3127 GCA_964455275.1 uncultured Candidatus Bathyarchaeia archaeon
GAGTATGTCGAGGCTCCCGTTGAGGTTCCTGAAACTCCCTTTGAGGAAGCAGCTGAAGAGTCGATTACCCCTTCTGTTGAAATTTCCCCTGAAGCGGAGACGCTAGAGGCTCCCGAGTCTGCTGTTGAGTATGTGGCTGAGACTCCTGAAGTTGCTGTGGATGAAGCATTCGAGATTCCTGAGGTTCCAGTTGAAGAGACTGCCGAGGAGACTATTGAAGAGACCGTTGAAGCGCCAGTTGAGGCTCCCATCGAAGCTACAGTTGAAGCTGAAGTGGCGATTGAAGAATCAGTTGAAGAGTCCGTTGAGGTTCCTGTTGAAGCTTATGTTGAGTCACCGATTGAAGAGTATGTCGAGGCTCCAGTTGAGGCTGCCGTTGAAGAGGCTGAAGTGCTGGTTGAAGAGTCAGTTGAAGAGACCGTTGAGGTTGCTGAAGTTCCAGCGGAGATATCCATTGAGGAGGCTGCTGAGGAGATGTTAGAGGCTCCTGAGGCTCCCCAGGCTCCTATTGAGGGAGATATTGAGGAGGCTATTGAGGAGACTGCTGTTCCTTATGTTGATGTCCCTGAAGTTGCTGTTGAAGTGCCTGTTGAAGAGACAATCGAAGTTGAACCCATGTTTGAAGAGTCAATGATCGAAGAACCTCAAGAAACAGTGGAGGCTGAAATATCCGAAGCTGTTGAGGTAGCTGCAGAAGAGACTGATGAGGTGCCTTCCACCGAAGAAGTAACCGAGGCTGAAACCATGTCTGAAGCGCAGATGGAAGAGGTGTCGGCTGCAGAAGAGGCGCCTTCTGAGGAAGTCGTGGAAGATCAATCGGTTGCAGAGAGTCCAGCTGAAGCAGGTAGTGAGGAAGCTATAACTGAAGAAGCGGCTCCGATGGAAGAAGATGTTGCAGACGACGAAGAGTTAACTATCGAAGAAACACATGAAACTTACTAGCATGTAAACAAATCAATCCGTTCTTTTTTCCAAATCCTAACCCTTTCTTTATCCTTTTTTCTTGTATTTCATAACCTGAACCAGTGATACAGCAATTTCAGACTTTCACTTCACCAAAATGTCAAGCCTAAGTGGCAAATTTCAGACAATCTCTTCATTTCTGCTTTTGTGTGGTTGGGTGGGTGATACGTAACCTTTATGAATGGTGCTGGAGGCTAGAAATCAGCAGAGATGCCTAAGAATTAAGGAAGGATATGTGTGCCCATTCAGAAAAGCGACTTTATTCTTGTTGATTACAACGGCAAAGTTAAGGAGACCGGAGAGGTTTTCGACACTACCTCCGAAGAAACCGCGAAAGAGAAGAAACTCTACAAAGAGGGAGAAATCTACGAGCCAAGACTCGTGGTGGTCGGAGAAGGATGGGTGCTGAAAGCCCTAGACGAAGCCCTCCTCACCTTCAAAATCAGGAAAAACGAAACTGTTGAAATTCCGCCAGAGAACGCCTTCGGACAACGGGACGCAGAAAAAGTGAAGCTTGTTCCCCTCAGGCGGCTGGCAGCCCGCGGAATAACCCCTCATCTGGGAGCACAGATCGAATACGACAAACGGCTCGCCACCGTGCGAACCATGGGGTCTGGACGAGTGACACTTGACTTCAACCCGCCCTTAGCAGGCAAAACACTGGTTTACGAGGTTACTGTCCAAAAGCAACTTAAAACTGCTGAAGAAAAAATCTCAGCCCTTATTCACCGAAGAATCCCCGCAGTTGAAGTCGAAAAATTCACCTTCACAACAGAGAAAACAAACCTTACCATTAACGTGCCTGAGGACGCCTTCTACATTGAAGGGCTGCAGCTGGCAAAGCGCGGCATCACCATGGATGTTCAACGTTTTCTTCCAGAACTAACTGGGGTCCAGTTTGTTGAAGTCTTCAAGAAACCTGAAGTTGCTGCAGAACCTGAAAAGGCAACCAAAAAGAAACCAAAAAAGAAGGCTGTGAAGAAAACCGACAAGAAACCAGCTAAAAAAGCTGCTGAAAAGAAAGCCAAGAAGAAAACTGTGAAAAAAACCGCAAAGAAAGCCACGAAAGAAACCAGCTAACCACCTGTTTGACTGTTAAAACTAAACAGCCTACAGCACTTCTTTTTTTGGGTTTGTATATTCATTTAGTGTTGCCGTTTAGGCTGCAGACTAGGCATTTGCTGCTGTCTATGGTTGGGTCAGAGAGTTCACATAGTTTACACATGAGCCCTCTTTTTCTGATTATCTTGCAGACCAGACACAGCTTCTCCGCAAGTTCGTACTTATTCATTTGACCATTAGCCAATGACCACACCGTTTCCTTGAGAACAGGCTGAGCACCATCCACTTCGTTGACTTCAAGAACTGCGCCTCTGCAGTGTCTCGTGTATTTGCTCACAGCAGTTTGGGTGACACCTAAAAGCTGAGCCACCTCTTCCTGTTTAAGCCCATAAGATTGGGTCAGTTCTCTTGCTATGGCTGACCGAATGGCTGGAATAACCGATTTAACTGCAACTTCGCAGGGGAGAGTCATGCTTCTCTTTCACCACCATATTTTTGTTGCGCCAATGTATATAAGAATGACGTATGTCATATTGACTTCATTACAACAAAGCATAAGTTCCATAATTCACTCGACACAATCCCTGTATCATATGCTGCCAAAAATGAAACCCAGCACCCTCTCTTTTTCAACAAGAGAATCAATCATCAAATCTGGATTCTCTTCCTCAAGTTCTTCTCTGCTGTAGGCTCCCGAAGACACCGCTATACAATTCATCCCTGCCGCTTTAGCAGCTCTTACCCCAAAAACAGAATCCTCCACAACCACACAATCTTCCGGCTTGACCCCCAACCTCGCCGCAGAAACAAGAAAAACCTCAGGGTCAGGTTTCGGCTTAACAATCTCATCCGCCGTGACCACAACATCAAAATACCCTCCGATTCTCTTCTCTGGAAGTAACTTGTCAACAACTTTTCTGCTGCTCATCGTCGCTAAAGCAATCTGGATTCTCCCCTGCAGCGCCTCCAAAAGTTCAGTGACCCCATCAAAGAGCCTTACAATGTCTGTGAGTTCTGTCTGAATCCTGATTTTTTCGTTGGCAAGCTTTTCCAGCGTCGAAACATCCAGTCTCATGTGGCATTCTCTGAAGGCTTCTATGAT
>CAYVVO010000072.1:0-5650 GCA_964455275.1 uncultured Candidatus Bathyarchaeia archaeon
ACTAGTAGGCGTCCGATTTCTGCTTTTTCCTCGGTTACAGAGATATGCGTCCAACCGGATTCCCACCAGAAGTAGTCTCCATTCGTACGTGCACTGATAGTGGCGTATACATCAGCTGATCCGGATGCGTTAACCTGGAAAACCACTTCTCTCTCTTCATTTGGCTTAAGCTCTCCGATGTAGTGTCCAAATGCATAAGGAAAGATTAAAGGAAAAAGATAAAAGGTGTCTAGAGAGTGCAATTCCACGCCAAGTCTTTTAAGAGTTTTATTTCCTGTGTTTTTCAGTGTTAATGTTAGCCATTGCTTTCCTTTATCCATCTCCGTAGGGTTCAATTCATACTCGATAGGATGCTTCAATCTCAACATTTTTCACCTCCATCCATCTTGTATTTTTCATCCTTCTTCAAAGAGCAGAATCTAGCAGACCTCAGCCCGCGCCCATATTGCAGTGAATTCATGGAAAAATGGGGATTTGACACGAGAAACCTGCTAAATGGTGTACATTATAAATGGTCTCAAATTCTTATAAACATTATGTGACTGCTATGCAACAGTAACAGCCGCTGAAATCTGTTCAGTGATAAAAAAAATCTATGTAAATCTTCACAAATTTATGTCTTGGCGGGCACATAAAACTCGAACCCAACATAAAGAGCACGTACAACAGCTTTATATCGCATAATGTCTCTTTGAATACCTAGAGTGGCTGCATGAGCAAGGCAAAAAGAAAGAAGACTAAGCACATCGACACTGACGACGCTGAACAACAGATTGAGCGAGAAACGGGGGACATTTATGATGACAAACAGAGAGGAGAAATGTTGGAAGCAGATGGTATTACTGCTGCCGAAAATGCGTTCATGCAAGGAAGAAAAATGACTCCAAAAAAGAGAAAACACCCCTCACATAAAGACACGGTTTCAGTTGAACTCGCTGCAGAGGAATACACTGAAGACTAAATCAGCGTCAGATGTCAATGTCTCTTCTTACATCTTATGACGGTGGATGTAGAAATTGAAATTTGCCGTTATCCGCTAGACAACCACAGGGTAACTTCTTGATTTCGTTCAAATTGATAGACTCCACGTTTTCTACTAAAGTTCCTTTTGCACCGCATTTTTTGCATTCATAGCTTATATTCGATTTTGCTTCACTCAAATTATCACCTCGCACGTGCTACTTTTTCATTTGTATTTTATTTTATATAATAGGATAATAAGAGCTTGGATAAAACCAAAAAAATTGGCGATTATGATGGGCGAATTTTTCAACAAAATTCCGTAAACGAGCCACAAAAATATGCTGCCCGAAAATATTGAAATCATTCCAAGAGAAATGTCTTTGGTAGATTTGGTCTTTAGAACCTTCAGTAATTGGGGAAAAAGTGAGATCCCACCCAGTGCAGCTGCCGCCAATCCAATTATGTTTATGTAATCCATCCTCTTCCGCTCTCTACGGTATTTGACCCATTATTGAATATCAGGGAACACCAAATATACTTACTGTCAATAAGGTTGCACATAATCCAAAAATTGCGCGCGCATAACTTGTGGAATAGGCCTTTACCGCCTTCTTAGCACTTTTTTCCAAGGTGATGACTATAACGCTTAAACGCTTAAGCCAATACCCTTATAAGTGCGTAAGCACATAATATCCTATAGGAATAAGCAAATTAAGGTGAATAACGAATGATGATAAAAATAAAACGGGTAGTCGGCATAGGACAATTTGCTTATTGGAAAAACATCTAGCCTGTGGGGCTTGCAAAATAGTTAAAAATAGTAAAAATTGGTGTGGTTGGTAATTGAAATGGGTCGAATCAGCGTAGCGCTCTCTGATGAACTGGAAAAGTCGCTCAGGTTCAAGACCGTCGAGAGATTTGGCGGGAAAAAAGGGGACCTGTCAAAAGCTGTCGAAGAAGCAATAGAAACATGGATTGGCAAAGAAAAATAGATGCATACTCAAAAGAAGCTAAATTAACACTCGCCTTTTCTCCGAGATGTGCGCGAACCACACTCCAACTTAAATATAGATAATTTATTCGGGGGTTTTCTCCTTTGTATATTAGAAGCAAGTACAGAATGGGTAACACAAAGAAATTTAGCGGAATTGAATGCGGATGCTGTATTTACAAGTCTAGCAATTACTGTTGGCGGCAATGTCCATATAATACCTGGAAAACGAATTCTTACTAACAAACAGAACCGCAAAATATTTCGCAGTGCTTAAATGCTCTCTCGGTAGACGTAGAACATAGATGAACTGAATATTAGGAGGTGAAAAGTTGCCTTTGAAACCTAAAACTATACAAATAGAGAAAGTACCAGAAACTAGTGACGCAGAAGCATGGACAAAGTTAAATGAAAGAGTAAACGATTTAGCAAATCAAGGATACACCGTATCATGTACAACAGACACCTACATTCTATTGAGCAGGAAGACAGTCGCAATTAGAAGGGAAGAATAACCTCAAAGATTTAACTTAATGATGTGTGCCGCCAAAACCACTCAGTTTCTGTAGATACAAAAGTGGACATTACGGTTTGAAGACAACATATTACAAAAGTTCCATGAAATCCAAGATTGCCTGCCGTAACTTCTCTTGAGAAACCGTCCACTTATCATGCGCATCCCAACTTTCGTCTGTAGCCTCGGTGTAATCATCTGTTGAAAGTCTGCGTTTTTCTTTGTGCTTGGAATTCCATCCACTCGCATAATCCTTAGTTTGGTGGAACAATTCAACAATTCGTTTACTATACGTAGTAATTTCCTCAGCTACGGAGGGATTATGTTTTTTTGCATAATCTGCAACCATGAAGAGACGTTCCAGATTAGTCCAGTACATTTTCGCGGTTCCAAACCAATCGTGAAGTGAAGCGAAACAGTCTTTGTCCCCATAAATCATCTCTAGCTCTTCGAGAATCTTTGCGTCTATAGCCCTCATGGAATACTTTTTTGGGCTCGCCAGAGTAAAAACCTTTTGCGCATACTAAACGCAAGTATACAATCTTTGGTCAATGTGCACTTTCATTTTCTATCTTGTTCAAGAGTTTGTGAAGGATTTTCCCTTTTGTTCTCAATTCTTCTTCTGAAACTGTCTGTCCCATTGGGCATAATTCATCAACTATAGCGCCTTCGTTTGCCAGATACACAATAGGATAGAGGTAACATCCCACGGGTCTCTTCTCATATATTTTGCATTTCTTATCAGCGCGACTGTAGAAATAGCAATATCCGTCAACGTTTCTGAGCCGAGTCACACCATCATCTATAACTGCAAATTCTTCTAAGCGATAACCCTTTTTCTCTAACCTTTTGATATCCTCGCTTGAAAGCTCCATCATCGTTTCTTTACAGCAAATTCCACAATTTGAGCAACGCACGCTAAGTAGATCCCCCACACACAAGAAACAAAAAAACACACACGCGCACAAAAAAGGGGTTTTTAGAGGCTTATTTTGAACAACATTTGACGCATATTGCTGTCTGCGTTAGGGAAACTCCGTCTACACTATCTATGCCTCTCGCAACCATCTCGCCAACATCCTTAACGTCTTTCACTTCAAAGGTTACTACGATATCAAAGGTGCCCGTAATTACACAAGCCGTTTTGACGCCCTTTATCTTGCCCACTTTCGTAACAACATCCAAAGTTCTGCCCTTCTCAGTGTTTATGAATATATATCCAGTAATCAATTCACAATCCCCACACTCAAGTAAGTCACCTAATAAATATACCCTCTGCTTTCTTTGACTTCAAGCGCACGCACATAGGCTAATAAGGCTGGATGTTTCAAATTTAGCAAAGAGCAACTTTGACTTTTAGTTTCTGTATGATTAATTAAGCACATACCTTAATATACGATCAAGTGTATTACATTAATACGTAGGATTTTCTTAGTGAAGATTGGGCAAAAGGCTTCCAATGCTTTTTTGCCGTTTATTTTGACCATTCTACTGAAGAATGTAAAGTGAAAAATGTGAAATTAGTAAATAAGCAGTTTAACAAGTTAGTGCCAGAAGAAGTAAGAAACTTTGAAACAGAAATACTTTACCTGAAAGGTAAAAAGCGTGAAGAAGCAATGAATACTTATCGTAAACTTTTGTTATCTTCAGCAGCAGATCAACTGATTTATTTCATGAGATCATAATATTGGGGTCCAAGTCTCTAAGGAACATTCTAAAGCTGGGATTATGATTTGTCTTTGTCTGGGATTCAATTTAAAATGCACCAAAGAATTATTCATAAATTTAAGAAAGCAGGAGCCACTTCATGGGAGAAAGCTGTGACATTTGATGAGGCAGACCTTGATTTGCCGGAACAGTATTGGTTACCCTATTTTGCTGGAACTTTTCTTGGCAGAATAAAGAAAACTGAAGACCGTCGATATTACATCTAGGTGCACACGCGATGTGAAATATTTTAAGTTGTATGCATGCAAACGATGAGGGGGGAATAACGTGGCGTATTTAACGCAAACCCAAAGCGGTCAACCAGTACTTATTCTAAAGGAGGGAACTTCGCGAAGCCGTTTTAGTCTTTTTATGTTTCTTTTTCGCGCGCTCCATCGGTCACGGGTTTAAATCCCGCTCGGTCCACTCTAGAAGATTAATTTTTATTGGTTTGGTTTTTTCTGAAAAAAGCTTGTTTTCAACAATTTTCTGTTATTAGGCTTCTAATATGAATGTTGAATCCGCCGGCGCGTCTAAAGGCGGAGAAAAATTGTTCAGGCGGTTGGCTTTAACTTATAAAAGCCACTGAAGCAACTAACTGTTTACGAGTTAACGTGTTGGAGAGGAGGTAATGAAGTCCTTCAGTTTTGTTCACGTTGCTGATTCGCATCTGGGTTATGCTCAGTATAATCTGGATGTGCGCCGCAGAGACTTCAACAACGTGTTTGGGGAGCTGGTGGACAAAACAATCGAACTGGCGCCTGACTTCATGATAATCGCGGGGGACATCTTTGAGCATGCCCGCCCATCAAACTCCACGCTTGAAGTGGCTATAACAAACTTTCGGAGGCTCAGAGACGCTGGGATACCTGTACTTGCCGTTGACGGCTCCCACGATTCTGCGCCTAACGTGATAACAAGCACAATTCTCAACCCCCTAGACAGTGCAGGTTTGATCTGGTATTTGCCTCGTCATGAGGGCGCCTCTTGGAAAAACGAAAGCTGCTACGTTTACGGCATCCCCAACTTTCGAACAGCCAGAAAAACCCAAGAAGAGCTGCCTGCCTTTCTGGAACAAAACAAGCCCGCCCCTGACCCCTCCCTCTTCAATATCTTTGTTTTTCACATGGCTTTGGATATTCCCGCAATTAAGCCTCCCAAGATGGAAGCTGAAGCAAAACCAGAAAGTCTTCCTGAAGGCTTCAACTATTACGCTGGCGGACATATTCACAAGCCGTACAAGTCTAGTTTCAAGAATGGTCTTCTCGTGTACAGCGGAGGCACCGAAACGGCAAGTTATGATGAGGCGAAAATCGAGAAAGGCTTCTACCATGTTAAGGTCAACAAGAACGGTAAGCCAAAACTGGATAGAATACGGCTGGAGACTCCGCGTAAGTTCATTATTCTGGAGCAAACCTACACCGGTTTGACCCCCTCGAAGATTACTGAAGCAGTGGTGCAGCTGGTGAAAGAAA
>CAYVVO010000073.1:0-10881 GCA_964455275.1 uncultured Candidatus Bathyarchaeia archaeon
TTCAAGGAGAAATTGCACTGATGCCTTCAAATGGATTTAGGTCAAGAATAAATATTCAAGAAAAAGAGCTAAGTTACTTACTTACAAAAAGGGGAGTTTGCGGGATTTTTTCGGGAGATATCTCCACTGACCGGGGGTTCATAATCTTGGGGATATTGATTGTGACTGGGGTGTATTCCTAACATCAGTACCATATGATCATTTGTACAAATTCCTATGAAAATAGCCTTTGTATTTGAACGCTCTGCTCAATCAAATTCTCAAACTGTCTTTCTATGACCTTTTCCCTAGATCACATTCGGTTCCTCATTTCTTAGCGCGCTACATGGTATTGCTGAATGGATTTGACAGCTGATTTTCCCTCACAATAAGCAGTAATACCTCTAGCTGCGGCCATCGCAGCTGTCAATGTCGTGATATATGGCACTTTATATTTTATAGCCGCTTTACGTAGATAAGAATCATCATGCTCGCTCAATTTACCTGAAGGAGTATTTATCACCAGTTGTATCTCTTTATTTTTAATAGCGTCGGTGATATTAGGTCGTCCTTCATGTTCCTTGAGAATAGGTTTAGAAACGATGCCATAACTAGCCAAAAAAGCTTGTGTACCTTTAGTGGCCCTTATCTTTAAGCCCACTTTAATGAATTGTCTGGCTATATCTTCTACTAAAGAGGAACGATCACGCTCAGCGACAGTTATCAGTACAGTTCCCTTGGTCGGCAACGAGTTTACTGCCTCTTGAGCCTTCCAATAAGCCAGACCGAAGGATTCAGCGATGCCGAGCACTTCGCCGGTAGATTTCATTTCTGGTCCAAGTACAGGGTCGACTTCCGGAAACATATTGAAAGGAAATACGGCTTCTTTAACTCCAATGTGCGAAATTAACCGCTTTTGCAGGTTCAAATCCTTTATTTTCTTTCCCATCATCAAGCGCGTGGCTAAACTTGCCATAGGTATATTGCACACTTTGGATACCAGCGGAACGGTTCTGGAGGCACGCGGGTTTGCCTCAAGAACATAAACTATGTCATTACAGATAGCATATTGGATATTCATCACACCGGTTACTTTAAGCTCGCTAGCGATACGCCGCGTATATTCTTCAATAGTATCGATATGCTTCTTCATTATAGTAACCGATGGAATTGCACAAGCTGCATCTCCGGAATGAACACCGGCATATTCGATATGTTCCATAACTTCCGGAATGAAGACGTCACTTCCATCAGATAATGCATCGGCTTCGGCCTCGATAGCGTTCTCTAGGAAGCGGTCGATGAGGATGTGACGGCCCGGCGTGACACCGACAGCTGCCGCCACATATAATTTCAGCTCATCTTCATCGTGGATTATCTCCATGCCGCGGCCACCGAGCACGTAGGAAGGACGTAAGATAAGCGGGTAGCCGATACGTTTCGCCACCACCAATGCCTCTTTAAGATTTATGGCGGTACCCGACTCCGGCATTGGAATGCCGTATTTCTGCATCATTTGACTGAAACGACCGCGGTCAGAGGCGATATCAATCGAGTTAACCGATGTACCTAGAATTTTCACACCAAATTTCTCCAGTTCAGCGGCAATATTTAGTGGTGTTTGTCCGCCAAATTGGACGATGACTCCAATAGGTTTCTCTTTTTGGTAAATACTCAAGACGTCCTCAACGGTCAGCGGCTCAAAATACAGTTTATCTGAAGTATCGTAGTCAGTAGACACCGTCTCAGGATTGCAGTTTACCATGATAGTCTCGTAACCCATATCGCGCAGAGCAAAGGCGGCGTGGACACAGCAGTAATCAAATTCGATACCCTGACCAATACGGTTAGGCCCGCCACCTAAAACCATCACCTTCGGCCGCTGGCTAACTAAGTTCTTATCCGGTGCATTATACGTAGAATAGTAATACCTCGCATTTTCTGTCCCGCTGACTGGAACAAAGTCCCATGATTCCAATAATCCTAACTCAACACGTTGTTTGCGCACCTCTGCCTCATCTACGGCGAGCAATTTGGCTAAATATTTATCAGCAAAGCCATCTTTCTTAGACTGAATAAGTAAATCACTTGGTAGTTTTCTGCCTTTATAACTAATGATTTTCTCTTCTTCGTCTACCAATTCTTTCATTTGCTGGATGAACCAAGGCTTAATAAAAGTTTTCAGATAAAGCTCCTGAATATCCGCACCTTTGCGCAGGGCTTCATACATAATAAATTGCCGTTCACTGGTAGCGTAAGTAAGCATTTTCATTAATTCTTCAAGTGGTCTTTCATTGAAGTCTTTAGCAAATCCCAGACCGAACCGTCCTATCTCAAGAGACCGGATAGCCTTCTGGAAAGCTTCTTTATACTTTTTACCGATACTCATAACCTCGCCGACAGCACGCATTTGGGTACCAAGCCGGTCCTCTGCGTCACGGAATTTCTCAAAAGCCCAACGGGCAAACTTAACCACTACGTAATCGCCAGAAGGGGTGTATTTTTCCAAGGTACCCTCTCTCCAATATGGTAACTCGTCCAGAGTCATACCGACGGCTAATTTGGCTGAGATTAGGGCAATGGGGAAGCCGGTGGCTTTCGAAGCTAGAGCAGAAGAACGTGAAGTGCGCGGGTTAATCTCAATTATTACTACTCTTCCGGTTTTGGGGTTGTGTGCAAATTGTATGTTAGTACCGCCGATAATCCCGAGCTTTTCTACTACCTTGTAAGAATACTCTTGGAGCTGTTTTTGCAGCGATTCACTAATAGTAAGCATTGGAGCAGTACAGTAAGAATCGCCGGTGTGGACGCCCATAGCATCTACATTTTCAATAAAACATACGGTAATAATCTGGTTCTTGGCATCCCGGATGATTTCCAGTTCCAGTTCCTCCCAGCCTTCTACCGATTCTTCAATTAACACCTGGCCAACCATACTGGCAGCGATACCGCGGCTTGCAATTACGCGTAGCTCCTCAACATTATATACCAGACCTCCACCAGTACCACCCATTGTAAATGCCGGCCGGACAATTACTGGATAGCCAAGCTCGGTAGCAACTAATTCAGCATCCTCAACACTGTAAGCAATTTTACTCTGAGGAGTAGCGATACCCAGTTCTATCATCGTTTCTTTGAAAGCCAAACGGTCTTCACCGCGATGGATAGCTTCCAAATCTACGCCAATTACCTTCACGTTATATTTGTCCAGGGCTCCACAACTTGACAGACTCGAACTGAGGTTAAGTCCGGTTTGTCCACCTAAATTGGGTAGTATGGCATCCGGTCGTTCTTTCTCGATGATTTTAATCATCGTCTCAAGATTAAGAGGCTCGATATAAGTGACATCCGCCATATCGGGGTCAGTCATAATTGTTGCTGGATTTGAGTTAACTAACACAATTTGGTAACCTAACGATTTCAAGGCTTTACATGCTTGGGTACCAGAATAATCAAACTCACAAGCTTGACCAATGACAATTGGTCCGGAACCAATAATCATAATCTTCTTTAAATCATTACGTAAGGGCATAGTCATCTCTCCATTTGATAATATTAATCTCTATTTATTTCCGTTTACATTCCTTGCCACAGATATGCAATACCATCTAGAAATAACTATAGTGGAATTGATACTAATCACTACGAATATGCGCGCGCATTATTTGTAGTGTTTTTTAATATATTATATACTAAATTTTATAGGTATATTAAGTAACAATAGATTAGGAAGATGGTTATATGCCAACGGCTTTTGTGATGATAAACACGGAGTTAGGTTCTGAAAAAGAAGTTTTAGATGAGATAAGGAAGATTGATGAAATCAAAGAATCTTGCATAGTTTACGGTATTCATGATATAGCCGCTAAGATCGGTGCAGATAGTATGGATAAACTCAACGAGGTTGTTACTTGTGTGAGAAGTCTCGATAAAATTCGAGCAACCGTTACCCTGATCTTAATCAAGGAAGAAACGTAAATTACCCCATTTCTATACATTTTTAAAAAAAGGGGAGTTGCGGGATTTTTTGTGTTTCGGGTGACATCTCCACTGTAGGTCTAGTTCAAATCTCTTCAGGCCCACCACTTTACATTCTCCATAAGTCATAAAAACAAACTTGGATAATATGGGAATGAGCGAGGGAAACGGAATGTCTGGGAAGAGTTTTTCTTGGATGGATTTTGTTCTGGTGACCCTTGTGACAGTTCTTTTCATCTCCCAGATTGCTGTCGGCGTTTATTTGTTGTCTGATGTGTCTCAAATTGATGTTCTGGCGTATGCTGGAGCGGGGCTCTATGCTTTTGCGGGTCTAGTTTTTGGGGGTCTTCCAGTGTTCGAGTTTCGCAAGAAAGGTGGAGTAAGCAAGGGAGAAAGCTACATTCACACCACTCAAGTTGTCGACACCGGAATATACTCTATTGTTCGTCATCCGCAGTATGTGACTTTCATGTTGTGGGCAGTAGCTGGGGTGCTGCTTTTCCAGCATTGGATTGTTGTCTTGCTGGGGGTTCCTATTTTCCCGTTGACATACATTGATTTAATCAAGGCTGACAACGACGCGATTAAGACGTTCGGAGACGAGTACAGAGACTACATGAAAAGGGTTCCTAGGGCAAACTTTCTGCTCGGAATTACACGGCGATTCAGAAAGAGTGAACATGTTGAATGAAGAAGCGCCTCATTCAAGCTACTCTTGGAAACGTGACCCTCTGTTTTGGCTGTATAGTGTCTTAATGTTCTTGCCGATCATACTGGTCTTTGTATTCTCCAACTATTACAGCCTCGATTTCCTTGTTTATGCCGGATGGATTCTGCTGATGTTCAGTATCGTCATCATCTTCTTGGCTGGCGGCGAATTCAGAAAAAAAGGTGGAGCGCCAAAGGGCGAAAGCATTGTTCACACTTCCATTCTCGTTGATGGCGGAGTTTACGCTGTTGTTAGGCATCCGCAATATCTGGGTTTCATACTGTTTGTGCTTGCGCTGGTTCTAATGTCTCAACATTGGCTAAGTGTGGTTTCTGGAGTACTGGGGGCTGCTCTGTTTTACAAAGATATACTGAAAGAAGAGCAGATGAGTGTTGAGAAGTTTGGCGATGCTTACAGGCGATACATGGAACAGGTTCCAAGAATGAATCTTTTAATCGGCATCCTGCGATATTTGCGACAGAGACGAAAGTAGTCTCAGGCGCGCCCATGCAGTGGGATTACACCATCAGCAGAGTTTGCAGTCAATCTCCCTCACGGCGATGCGGAATCGAGCACTGGCGGATAGACGTCAGCGGGGAATTCCACGTGTAACAAGAGCATGAGCCCCAAGATCGTGGAGTGCCACTGCCAGTACTCCTCGTCCTTGCCATCGTTAGAATGCCCCCAACTGCCATCGCCATTTTGGCTCACTATGACGCGCTCGACAAAAGAATCGTCAACCAAGTCGCCTTGCCCTGCTAGGTAGAGAAACGCCGCGGCTTCGAGCTTGAGATCGTCCACAGTCTTCGGGTCGTTGTTGATTATCGCAGCGTTGGCACTGTACACCGCATCGATAAACCCGTCGGGCAGTGCCAATTCACAGCCGTTTTCCTGAACCCAGATCCAAGCCAGCAACACATGCGTCAGATGATACCCTCCCTCCCCCGCCTCTCTGTCAAGCATCCTAGGGTAATCGATGGGTAACCCCCGTTGATCGCAATAGAGGGCATGGACAATGATGATGTCAGATGTCAATGACACCGCCTGCAAATCCTCAGTCTGTAGCGGGTTGTCGTAATCGGCGATGCGACGAAACACACGCAATAAAGATGCCTCTTCTGGTTGCTCGGTCAGTAATTGGTCATAGCGTTGCAAGGCGTCTGCGAACTTGTCGATTCCGAAGCGCCGGTGCATCACATCGAGCCAAAGCAGGGCGTACGGCTCGTTTCTGTCCTCAAGGAAGTCGATTGCCTTCGCGGTTGCTGTATGCAAGTCCGGTTCAGGATGCTGCAGTAGGGGTACTGCTACCAGAAGACTGCACAATGCGGTTATACAAAAAGCCAACAAGAGGGCTCTACGTTTACTGAGTTTCATGAATGTTTTCCACGCTTCATTTTTGTCCGTGTATAATTAGAGTTTTGTTTTCACCCACCTATTAAATGTGGTTTCTAACATTAAATGTACATTATATCTTCGAGGAAACAATAGACTGTTTACCCAAGAGAATTTGAATGCACGTGCAGAAACAATAGCAAAACAAAAAAAGGGTTTTAATATCGGAGTTAGAATTGTTGACTAAATAGGAAAGCAACACACGTAAATCGAGTCGAGTCCCCATGAAAGAGTCCTCAAAGAAAGAAGAATCAGATGAAACAGTGAAGAAGCTCTCGGAAAAATTGGAGGCAGAACAGGAGAAAAGCAAAGAATACTTGAACCGCTTGAAGTATCTGCAGGCAGACTTCGAGAACTACAGGAAACGTGTGGAAAAAGAGGTTCAAGAAGCGGTTCAAAGAGGCAACGAAAAACTAGTTGCATGCCTTATCGACATCATGGATGATCTGGAGAAGGCAATTTCAGCCGGAGAATCAACAGAAAACAAAGGCGCTCTTCTAGAGGGAATAAAGATGGTTCATAAAAATTTGGATAAACTATTAGAAAAAGAAGGATTAGAACGACTCGATTGTGTTGGGCAAGCTTTCGATCCGAACGTGCATGAGGTTCTAGCTGAGGTGCCCACAAAAAACCATCAAAGTGGAACTGTTGTTGAAGAAGCTAGAAAAGGCTTCATGTTCAAAGGAAAAGTGCTTAGACCAAGCATAGTGAAGGTTGCTTGTGAAGATTCAGAAGAATGTGACAAGAAATGAGTGAAACAAAAAGAGAAAGAATATTAGGAATAGACCTTGGAACCACCAACTCGGCAGCAGCCATTATGGAGGCTGGAAGGCCAGTTATAATACCCAGCGCGGAAGGACCAACCATCGCAGGTAAAATGTTCCCGTCGGTGGTCGCCTTCACAAAGGATGGGCAGCTGCTTGTTGGTGAACCTGCTAAGAGGCAGGCTGTAACAAACCCTGAAGGAACCGTTTTTGAGATTAAAAGGAAAATGGGAACTGACTACAAAGTAAAACTACAGGGCAAAGAGTACACGCCCCAACAAATCTCAGCCTTCATCTTGCAGAAAATAAAGCGGGATGCAGAAGCGTTCCTCGGCGAAAAACTAAAGAAATGTGTAATAACCGTTCCCGCCCACTTCAACGACAACCAAAGGCAAGCCACCAAAGATGCAGGTGAAATCGCGGGTTTTGAGATTTCAAGGATCATAAACGAGCCAACAGCCGCCTCCCTAGCCTATGGTCTTGACAAACTGGAGGAGATGAAAATCTTGGTCTTCAGTTTCGGTGGAGGAACCAACGATACTACCATCATGGATTTTGGCGGTGGAGTCTTCGAGGTTTTAGGCACCAGCGGCGATACACAGCTGGGAGGAACCGATCTGGACAATGCTGTGGTCAACTATCTCATAGAGGAGTTCAAAAATCAGACCGGCATTGATCTAAGTGATGATCCCATGGCAATGCGGAGACTCAAAGAGGCGGGTGAAAAAGCGAAGATTGAACTCTCCACTCTATTGACAACAGACATTGACCTGCCCTTTGTTGCCTCCGATTCCAGTGGACCCAAGCACCTACACACTACACTAACCCGAGCTAAGCTTGAGCATCTTACCAGACCAATTGTTGAAAAAGTAAGAGCCCCAATAATGAGCACTCTGAAAGACGCCAAGCTCAAACCAAAAGACATAGACAAGATAGTGCTTATCGGCGGACAAACAAGAATGCCGTTGGTAAGGAATTTCATGGAAGAAATAATGGGAAAACTCGCTGAACAAGGCGTAGACCCCATGGAGTGTGTCGCTGTGGGCGCAGCTATCCAAGGAGGCGTGTTAGCTGGTGAAGTGAAAGATCTGCTTCTCTTGGATGTAACTCCCCTCTCACTGGGCGTCGAAACCTTAGGCGGTGTCTCCACCAAAGTCATAGAGAAGAACACGACGATACCCACAAAGAAGAGCCAAATCTTCTCCACGGCAGCAGACAGCCAAACGACAGTAACCGTTAATGTGCTACAGGGAGAAAGAGCCATGGCTGCAGACAACATCTCGTTAGGCATGTTTAACCTAACTGGAATACCCCCTGCGCCTAGAGGTGTGCCCCAAATTGAGGTTACCTTCGACATCGACGCCGACGGTATACTGAACGTCTCTGCTAAAGACTTGGCTACTGGAAAGGAACAAAAAATCACCATAACCGCTTCCACAAAACTCTCGGACAACGAGAAAGAGCGGATGGTGAAGGAGGCTGAACAGTTCGCTGAAGAGGACAAGAAGAGACGAAAAGAGGTTGAAGTCCGCAACGCGGCTGACTCACTGCTCTATACTGCTGAGAAGACCAAGACCGATTTAGGCGACAAAATTGGAAAGGAGCAGATAGAGAAAATAGACAAGGCAGCAGCTGAGCTTAAAGAGACCGTGAGCGGCAAAGACGTTGACAAAATCAAGACTAAATCTGAGGAGTTAACTAAAGTTCTGCAGGAGGTTGGCACCGTAGTTTATCAGCAGGCGGCTGCGGCGGCGAAACAGGCAGAACAAGCAAAAACAGAACAAGCTGACCAGACTGAAGAGGGCAAAGAGAAAGTTGTGGACGCAGAATACGAGGAAGTAAACGAAAACAAAGAAGAGTAACCCCGCACTCTTTACAGCTAGGCTGATATTCTGATGACCAACAAGCGCGACTACTACGAGGTTCTCGGCGTACCAAAGGATTCGTCAAAACAGGAGATGAAAAGAGCTTACCGAAAGCTGGCGATGGAGTATCATCCGGACCGAAACAAGTCGCCTGACGCTGAGGAGAAATTCAAAGAAATCTCAGAAGCCTACGCTGTTCTTTCCGACGACGAGAAACGCAGACAATACGACCAGTTCGGACATGCCGGCATAAACGGAAAATACAACTGGGAAGACATCTACAGAAGCACAGACTTTGAGTCAATTTTCAGAGACTTGGGTTTCGGCTTCGGCGGCTTTGGCTCCATCTTTGACATGTTCTTCGGAGGCAGAGGTCGACGAAGAAACGGTCCCCGAAAAGGGGCGGACCTACGATCTGATGTCGAAATAACCTTGGAAGAAGCTGCGTTCGGCATAGAAAAAGAGCTGGAGGTGCCAGGTTTTGATGCTTGCGAATCATGTCACGGTAGCGGAATGAAAGCCGGAACCAATTCTCAGAAATGCCCCAAATGCAAAGGAACCGGCGAGATACGTTATGCCAAAAATTTTGGCGGTATGTACTTTACGCAAGTGCAGCCTTGTGGCGAGTGCAACGGGAGAGGTGTTCCTTTAGGGAATCTGTGCCCAGTCTGCAGGGGTACCGGAGCCACTCAGAGCATACACCAGATAAAATTGAAAATTCCCGCCGGAATCGAGGATGGATACAGCCTTAGGTTACCGGGTGAAGGGAAGCCGGGATTAAAAGGTGGACCTAGAGGTGACCTGTATGTTGTTGTGCATGTTAAGTCTCATGAAATCTTCGAGAGAAGGGGAGACGACATTCTTTATGAGGCTAAGATAAGTTTTCCTCAGGCAGCGTTAGGAACCAAAATATATATTCCAACCTTGCACGGAGAGGCGAAGCTGAAAATTCCGTCTGGAACCCAGAGCGGAACAATTTTTCGGTTAAAAGGGAAAGGTGTGCCTCGTCTGCATGGATGGGGGAAAGGTAACCAGTTTGTCAATGTTGTTGTTCGAACCCCTAAAAAATTAACTGAACAGCAAAAGAAGCTGCTGAAGAAGCTGGAGAAAGAACTGAAAGAAAAGTAAGTTCAGATACCAAGTCTCCAGACGCTTCTTTTTTTAAGATTATGTTTTGCATGATTAGAAAAAGGATTGTCGTGAAAGATGTTTTAAGCCAACCGCTTCAATAAGGGTTGTTTGTTTATGACCTGACTGTTTACTGGAGGTTCTAGGATTATGGTTGAAAAGGGAGTTTTTAGTAACGGGATTCAGTATGTCCGCTTCGGCAAAGGAGACGACACACTTCTTGTTTTCAGTGGTGGGCCTGGTAGCACTCTTCCCTCAGGTTTCATGCTTCGAGTGTTTGGTCAATTTAAGCACGTATCCAAAAGTTACGTGGTTTATGTGTTGGGTCGCAAAAGTGAGTTGCCTGAAGGTTATACTACTCGGGATATGGCTGAGGACTATGCAGCAGTGATTAGAGACGAGTTTGATGGTGGACCCCTTGATGTGATGGGCATGTCGTATGGCGGATTGATTGCACAGCATTTGGCTGCTGACCATCCTGAACTGATCCGCCGCCTCATCATCGCAATGTCTTGTTACCGTTTCAGTGACGAAGGAAACGAAGTTGACATGAGGTCTGCCCAGTTGCTTAGTGAAGGCAAAAAACGGGCTGCTCTCAAAGCTTTGTATCCCATACTTGAAGGTGGCAGAATCCAGAAAGCATTTCTAAAGTTTTTCATGGGCTATATTGGTCCTCTCTTGTGGAGCGCACCCGAACATCCATCAGATTTGTTGGTGGAAGGCAAAGCAGAAATGGTACATAACACAAAAAATCGGCTTGCTGAGATTACGGTTCCCACCCTCGTGATTGGCGGCGACAAAGACTACTATTGTCCAGTGGAACGGCTTCGCGAAACAGCTGCCGGAATCCCAGATTCTAGACTTGTCCTTTACGAAGGTAAGGGTCACATGACAATGGGAAAACAGTTTGATGAAGACGTTCTTGCATTTCTAAATGAATAGTAAAAGCGAGGTTTTTACTGAATAAAACATGGATTTTGCGGAATGATGTCTCTATTTGTTGTGGGTTCGAATCTCTCTAGGTCCCTTTTCAATTCTCTTGAACCAGTTTTAAAATACTTTTTGT
>CAYVVO010000074.1:0-4513 GCA_964455275.1 uncultured Candidatus Bathyarchaeia archaeon
TCTGATCCCAGCTCCAATGTTTCCAAGGCAACCTTTGCCTCTTTTGTGCTGGAGACTTCTGCGAGCAGTTTGGTTTTTCCTCGAGTCTTGGCGATTAGGTTCTCTAGGGGAATAATTTTCCAGTCTGGAGTGCCCACAATAACGTAATCGGATTTGAGCTCCGCCGCCTCTATGGCTGTCTCCTCATCTTTTTTTCCCTCGATGATTATTTTCACAGCGACAGTTCTGCCCGTAGCCTTCAGCGCCTTCACTTTTTCCCTGTCGAAGATTGAGACAACAGTAATGTCTGGTTCCCCAGAATCTGAGGCAACCTTACTTCCGGTCTTCTTGGCAAGCTCTACATCCTTCGCGGCAACCAGCACAGCATCACAAGTCTGAGCAGCAGACTTGAGCAGCTTGGTTTTCTGGTTTTCGGGAAGCGATTCATCTATTTCGATCCACAGTTCTTTCATTCTGATCCCCCAAGAATCTTTGCGGCTTCGCTGACTGATGCTCTTTGGTGGACAAGGGCTGAAATAGCCTTAACCATCTTTGTGGGGTCTTCATGCTGAAACACGTTTCTGCCAATCGAGACACCTACCCCTCCAGCCTTCAGCGAATCACTCACCATCTGCAAGACATCTCTAACGGTCTCCACTTTTGGACCACCCGCAATAATCACTGGAACATGACAACAGCTTACTACTTCTTTGAAGGATTCAGCGTCGCCAGTGTAATTTGTTTTTACAATGTCGGCTCCCAACTCTGCGCCTACGCGAGCGGCATGAGCCACCACATCCAAGGCGTGTTGATTTTTTATGCTTGGTCCTCTCGGATACATCATAGCCAGCAAGGGCATACCGTAATCGTCGCATTCGCAGGCTACTTTTCCCATTGTTGAGAGCATCTGGGCTTCCTGTTCAGAGCCTATGTTGACGTGAACCGAAACAGCGTCTGCGCCCAACCTGACGGCATCGGCTACAGAGCAGATTTGAACCTTACTGTTGGGGTCGGGACAATGATTCGTGCTTCCGAACAAATGAACAATCAATCCAGCGTTTCCATTGTCAACACTTTTTGCTATACCCCTGTTGATGACAACCGCGTCAACACCCCCAAGCAACAACTTGTCAACGATGCCCTGCATGTTCACCAGTCCCTTAACTGGACCGATTGTGACGCCGTGATCCATGGGTACGATAACGGTTCGGTTGTCATCTCGAAGAATTCTTTTTAATCGCCTTTTTTTGCCTGATTCCAAAGTTTTTTCTCTCCTTTTAGATGAATTTTTTTGCTTTCAAGTATTCTGCATTGAGTACGCCGCATCCAGCGGCTCCCCTTATGGTGTTGTGACCTAGAGCCACAAACTTCACCCCATTCAACACCGGGTCCTTTCGGATTCTGCCTACCACAGTGCTCATGCCATTTCCCTCCATTCTATCCAGCCTGGTTTGGGGGCGATCCTTCTCTTTCATAACAACAACGGGCTTTGGTGGGGCTGACGGAAGATTGAGTTTTTGCGGTTCCCCAACAAAGTTCTCCATAGCCTCTGCTACGGCTTTGGGCTCCGCTTTCTTTTTTGTGTCTACGAAGACGGCTTCCATGTGACCATCAATTGTTGGAACCCTGTGGCAGCTGGCTGAAACCTTGAAATCCGCTGGTTCCGAAGGAGAACCCAACATCTTCTGCATTTCGGTCTCCATCTTTTCCTCCTCTCCCCCAATGTATGGAACAACATTATCCACTATGTCCATGGAGGCTACGCCCGGGTATCCGGCGCCCGAGATTGCCTGCATCGTGGATACTATGACGCTGTTGATGCCGAAATTGTCGTAGATCGGCTTCAGGGCTAGTGACAGAACTGTTGTGCTGCAGTTGGGGTTTGTGACGATGGCGCCGTCCCACTTTCTTTTTCTGCGTTGTTCCTCGATGAGGCTGACGTGGCTGCAGTTTATTTCCGGATTTATCATGGGAACATCAGGGTCCATTCGATGTGCAGAGGCGTTGCTAACCACAACGTATCCTGCCGAAGCGAAATCTTCCTCTGCTTTTCTGGCTACAGCGGAGGGCAAGGCTGAAAAGACTATGTCAACGTCCTTAACGGCTTTCGGCGTTATGTCTACAACGTTCATTTGAGCGGCATCTTCTGGAATAGGTGTTGATTGTCTCCATCTTGACGCTTCACCGTATGTTCTTCCTTTGCTTCTTTCAGAGGCTGCCACAACTGACGTCTCGAACCATGGGTGCCCCTCTAGCAGTTGAACGAATATCTGACCGACGTTGCCTGTTGCTCCTAAAACAGCTGCTTTCAACATTTTTAGTCACCTTCTAAAGCGTTCCTAACCAATTTTATGACTTTCTCTCTTTCCTTCCAGTTTACGAACAGCAATATGCTGGATGTGATGGTCATCAGACCGAAGATGTTGACGGCATTCAATCTCAGAGCCTCAGCTACTCTTCCCGTGAGACCCGGCGTCTTTTCCAGATCGACGCCCTTGATTTTGAGGAAGGCTAGTTGTTTTCTGACAGACATTGCTAGCGTTTCCTCGTGTTTCAGGATTACTTCATGAACTTTTTCGAGAAGCAGATTCGAGTCTGAGTTCTCTGAAGCGTAAAGTATCATGGAGTCATAGTTCACGGATAACCCCAACAATCCTGCGTGGTTCTTCACTGTTTCAGTCAGCTCCTTTATTACTTGAGGCTGCTCAGAAACACCTTTGCCAACAACAGTGATCGACAGGGCAGGCGACGGGTTTGCCAGAACTACATCCAGCTCGGTTGAGAGTGCCCCCTTGATTACTGTGCCGTCTGCGTTTAGATCGCCGTGACTGTGCTTGATCACCCTAACTTTTACGGACGAATCCTTGTATCGCAGAGCCTTCCTGTGAATGAATTTTGTGCCAGAGTCCGCTAATCCAACCAAAGTGTTCACATCAATTTCCGGAAGCCTTTTCGGATCGCTTATTATCTTGGGGTCGGCAGACATAATTCCTTCAGCATCAGTAACCATGATGAGTTCATCTGCCTCCAGAGCCTTCGCTAAGATGAAGGCGGTTGTATCGCTTCCGCCCCTCCCCAAGGTAGTTACTTTGTTGTCTTTTGTTCTTCCCACGAAGCCTGCAATCACGGGTATGACCCCTTTCTCCACGAGGGGAAGCACGTTCTGTCTGGCTCTTTCGTAGCATGTGTCCAAAATTGGGTTGGCGTCTGAGAAAACGTCGTCTGTTATGATGGGCCATTCCGGGTCATGAGGATCAACGTAACGAGAGTTCACGCCTTGTGCCTTCAAGGCTGCGGCGATGATTCTGATGCTGGTTCTTTCCCCCATAGCCAGAATCTCATCTAAATCTTTCTTATGTAACCTGCCGTTAGAGCTGTTTTTGGCGTCGTTGAAAAGCGTGTCAGTTGTTTTTCCCATAGCCGAAACGATCACGACGATTTGGCTACCCTTCTTGGCTTCTTCAGCAACTGCCGTAACTGCCCTCAATATCCGTTCGTGATCTGCGAGGCTGGCGCCTCCATATTTGACCACTATTCTCTTGCTGTTTTTTTCATGATTTTGTTTCATAACAACTAAACCCTCCAAGAAGCCCAGAAAGCTAAGATGCGAGATTTTGTAGCTGACTGGGCTTAGTTATAAAAGAAATAGCCAAAGCTATAGAAGCGCCAAGAAGTGCTTGTTGAAGTCATCGAATGGCTATTCATATGCCCAGTTTCCTTTGCCTGAGAAAAGAGAATATCTTCTGATATAAAAGATTATCGTAGCGGAAAGATGGGGTTGAAAAACGATTATACTCTGTAAAACCACTTGATTCTTGAATGCCTAAACATGTTTCGTTAGATATTCTTTTGCTTCGTTGATGTTTTGGAAACAGTATTTGATCTCCTTGAAGCTCTGCCTCAATTTGGTGACGTCCTTTCTCACGTCAACGGGTTTCCTTTTGCCCTTCATGACCTCTAACATCAATGAACATATGGATTCTATGTCGTCTTCTTTGAAGCCTCTTCGGGTCACATCCTGAAAGCCTATCCTCAGACCTGACGGATCACCGCGGTTGTGCTGATTATCGTAGGGCAGAAGATTCTTGTTCAAAATTATGTTGGCTTCCTCAAGATTAGAGGCAACTTTCTGTCCGCCACCGTAATCTCGAACGTCAACAACAATCTGATGGGACAGTGTAAACCCATTCTTTCTTCCCAGAACCTTCACCCCATTTTCGAACAGACACATGCCCGCGGTCTGGGCGTTCTTAATCGTCTGCTTAGCCAGCTCCTTACCATACAGTTTCAGTTCCAAGGCTGCTAAACCCAAGGCGGGAAGCCTCCCAAGATGGGTGTTTGAGGTAGTCATTGGAAAGATCGCCTGTTGCACCTTCTTAATCGCCTTTTTCATCCTTTCATCTTCACAGTTCGCGAGTATGACCCCGCCTTGAGGTCCTGGAAAAGTCTTGTGGGTCGATGCAGTTATGAAATCCACGCCTTCTCCAAAAGGGTCCTGAAATTCTCCGCCGGCAATCAAGCCCAGCACATGAGC
>CAYVVO010000075.1:0-4319 GCA_964455275.1 uncultured Candidatus Bathyarchaeia archaeon
GGAACAGTTTCTGAAAGGAACAAAGGATGAACTGTTAGGCGTTCACACCGAAATTTTCGCGGCAAAAAGCTCTGTTGATGGACAGGACGGCGGAGTGGCTACTGCTCTGCTTCTTTCAGGCTTTGAGAGAGGTCTGTTTGATGCTGCTATCGTCGTTAAGCGAACAGTTGGGTATAAGGCGGAGGCGGTTATTGCGGAGAGCGCTGAGGATATACTGAATGCGCGAGGAACCAAATATTCGAGAGTCAAAATGATGTCGAAAGTTGGGGATCTGGTGGAAAAGGGGAAACGGAAAATTGCCATTGTTGGGACCCCCTGCGAGGTTCGGACAGCAAGGAAGATTCAGCAACAGCTACTCAGTGAGTATCCCAGCCTTGAGATTACCATAGTGGGGTTGTTCTGCTTTGAAGCCTTCGATTACGACAAGCTGAAAGAGGAGACAGCAAAGTTGTTGGATGTTGACTTGGACAAGGCGGAGAAGACGCAGATACATAAAGGAAAATTCATAGTCACGGTTGACGGAAAGGAATACTCAGCCAAGGTGAAAAACTTCAACAATGCTATTCAAGGCGGATGCGCTTACTGCAACGACTTTGTTGGCAGACTTTCTGACGTTTCTGTTGGCTCAGTGGGAAGCGATGAAGGATATTCAACGGTGATAGTGCGGTCTGAGAAAGGAAAGAAGCTTCTGGAGAATGTTGATTTCGTTAAGGGCGACATCAACAAAGAAGAAATCATAAAACTTGCTAGCTTCAAAAAGAAAAGAGCCGAAAAGAATTTTGCTCCCATCATAGAGGGGGCACAGAAATAGAACATCATTAAGATTCCCTCGCGGCATATACGCCCGAATTTCTTCCTTTTTCCATTGTCCAAACTAGACTGTTTCTGTTTACATGTTTTGAAGTTATAGATAAACGGAATTTGGTTACTTTTATTAACAAAACGAGTATAATGTCCGTAAGTGCAAAACATAAGTTGGTAGAAACTTGAGGCGCAAAACGGCTCTGTTGGCATTAGTAATTATCGTTGTTTTGGTTTCGTCTTCTCTTTTGGTTATTTGGAGTTTTCTTCCAGACGAAAACGGTTTGGGTGCCGAATTTTTTGTTGGCGTTCAGTTGGGTTACGGTGGGGTGGATGACTGCAAAGCCTTGGTTGACAAAGTCAAGAATTACACCAATCTTTTTGTCATAAGCTCATATGATGTAACACAAAAAGACACTGATCTTAATGAAGTGTGCGACTACATCTATGATTCTGGATTATCTTTTATCGTCTATTTCCAGTACACATCTGTAAACCACCACTATGACACCAAGAACTGGGCAATACAAGCCAAAGAAACGTATGGCGACCAATACTTGGGAGAATACTTTTTAGACGAGATTGGAGGAAAACAGCTGGACATGGGCTACCCCCACATCAGTTCTCCCTACAGCTACACGGAAGCTGCCAACGAATTTGTGGAACTTGTACAAAGATACTCAGCAGATTTCAACTCTGGCGGAGAAGACTTCACCTCAGACTACGCTCTATACTGGTTCGATTACAAGGCAGGGTTCGATACGGTTCTCGCAGCGTTCGGATGGAACCAAAGCAGACAACTGCAGATTTCACAGTGCAGGGGTGCAGCTGAAGTCCAGAACAGAGACTGGGGCGCCATGCTCACTTGGACATACAATCATCCGCCATACTTGGAATCGGGAGATGAGCTTTACGAGGACCTGCTTCTTGCGTACCATAGTGGAGCAAAATATGCTGTGGTCTTCAATCATGCCGAAGATGAGCCGTACTCGGGCTATGGAATACTTGCCGAGGAGCATTTTGAGGCTCTCGAAAACTTCTGGAACTACAGAAACGACAACCCAGAGAAGCACGGTTCCTTGACTGCTGATTTGGCTTTTGTTCTTCCGCCAGATTACGGTTTTGGGTTTCGCGACCCAGACGACAGGGTGTGGAGATTTTGGAGGGATCATCACAGCGCGAATATGTGGAGTGAAGTTAACGCCCTTTTAGACGAGTACGGCAGCCGCTTAGACATTGTCTACTCTGACCCGGAGTTCAACGATAAAATTGAAGAAACCTACGACACCGTATTAAGATGGGAATTTGAAGCGGCTGAAAGTTTTCCAGTCAGGAACCTCAACACTAGTCTGGGTTACCCGACGATTCAGGCAGCAATAAACTCTGGATATACGTTGGATGGTCACGTAGTCTATGTTACGGCAGGAACATATTATGAGAATGTGGTTGTCAACAAGTCTGTGGCGCTGACAGGTGAAGACAGAAAAACAACCATAATTGATGGGGGCAATATCGGTTCAGCTGTCAACATAAAAAGAAGTGCTAACATCACTGGTTTCACGATACGAAAGGGTGATGCTCCGTCACAGGAAGATGAACAGTTCATCGATTTTGGAATTGGAATCCTTCCTTTAAATGCCCCTTCCGATTTGGGAGCGGGAATCCTTGTAGATTGGTCTAATTGCAGCATTGTCGGAAATGACATAATCGATAGCAATTATGGCGTCTGCCTCAGATCGTCTGGAAATGTTACGCTTAGTGACAACAACATAGCAGGCAACGGCGTCAACCTTATGATTGACGGCGATTCGCTTTCACACTTCATCAACCACATTGGCACATCAAACACCGTGGACGGCAAAACGGTGCAGTACCTTGTTAACGAAAAAAATCTGATTATAGATTCTTCGTTTTCGGATGTAGGGTTCCTTGCCCTCGTAAACTGCACAAACATGACTGTTCAAAACTTGAGCCTTGACAATAATGGGCAAGGCATACTGTTGGCGAACATCACAAACTCGACGGTGACAGGAAACAGCATAACGAACAATCAGGAAGGAATCAGGATGTTCTCTTCATCAAATAATGTGTTTAGAAACAACATCGTAAACAATAATACTTTCAAACTCTGGATTCAAGACGGTTCAGCAAACGATATTGACACATCAAACACCGTGGATGGTAAACCAATCATTTACTGGGTCAACCAGCAAAGCAGAACGGTCCCATCTGACGCTGGGTACGTGGCGCTCATAAACTGTACAGATATAGTGGCTCAAAACTTGAACATAAGCGGCAACAGGCAGGGTATACTGTTGGTGTCCACAACAAACTCGTCGATCATGGAAAGCAACATATCAAATAACTACTATGGAATCCTAGTTGAGGAATGCACAGACATAAACATCAGTGGAAACACTATTGAAAACAACCAAGCAATGGGTGTTTATCTCAGGCAGTCAAGCAACAGCATCATCAACAATAATGCTATAACAAAAAGTGGTGTCGGCATCCAAATAGGCGGCGTCGAAACGTATGATGATGACACTAATTCTGACAACCAAATAGTTGGGAACAACATAGCAGAAAACAGTTATGGAATCAGAATTAAAGAAGTCGACAGCGTCAACATGTTCTATCACAACAATTTAATCAACAACACAATACAGGTTTATTACACTTTACGCAGTGGTTCTGGGGATGAAGCCGCAATACTAACTTGGGACAACGGCGCCGAAGGAAACTACTGGAGCGATTACGCAGACAACGACATGAACCATGACGGCATACTAGAAACAGAATATTCAGTTGAATCGACAATAACTGCTTTCACAAGCTTTGAAAATGGCACTATTGTACCTGCTTACATCAACATCACAGACCGTTATCCCCTCAGCGGGATGTTCTCAAGTTTCACGCAGTCAGGACAAACATTCAACGTCATCTCTAACTCGACAATCGAAAACTTCCAGTACAACCAAGCAGAAAACACCCTAACACTGCAAGTAAACACTGAAGGCTTCGGCTTCTGCAGAGTCGCCATCCCCCACACAGCAATGAACATAAACAGCATCTCAGTCGTCATCAATGACGGGCAGGTCTCAGTTCTCAACCCCAACTACCAACTATACGATGACGGAAACAGCAGATGGATATACTTCGCCTACCCCGAAGGCACCCACGAAATCCAGATAACTGCAGGATCACCATAGCACGTACGCGCTGAAAACACAGTTTTTTACTAAACATTAATGATTTGGGAAACACGTAAAGTATGGTCTAAACGTTTGGTGGATCAGTTGGCTGACCAGAAAGCTGAAGCGGAGGAAGCTAAGCAGGGCAGAATCGAGTTCAATTTTCCGTTGCTGACCGTCAGGACACGGATTTTCGGTGGAGTTTTTGACAGGCTTGGAGCCCTTCGCGCCTCACGTTGGGTTTCTTGGGTTGCCCTCGTTATTGTGCCCGTTGTGGCTGGAATTGGATTGTACCTGCTCTGCAGTAGTCTTTTCATGTTGCTG
>CAYVVO010000076.1:0-3160 GCA_964455275.1 uncultured Candidatus Bathyarchaeia archaeon
AACCAAAACAGTGAAACAGAAAATGAACGCGAAAGAATACTTTGACAAGGCGGCAGAAACGTGGGACCAAAGGTTCCACACCCCCAAACTTTCCACGTTTTTAGAAAAACTAGTTCCCCAGTTCGGCATACAAGCTGGACAAAAAGTGCTGGATGTAGGCACAGGAACAGGAATTCTGATACACTACCTAACCAAAGCGGTTGGACCAGACGGTTCAGTGACCGCCATCGACTTTTCAGAAAAAATGGCTAAAAAATGCGAGACAAAGCACAGTAATCTCGAAAACTTAACCGTAGAAATAGGCAACATTGAAGAAGCAGCTTTTCCGCGTGAACACTTTGACGTTGTAGTCTGTTTTGGCGTGTTTCCCCATCTAGGCAACAAAGGAAAAGCATTGCAAAACATCAAACGCATACTAAAACCCAGCGGCAAACTCGTCATCGCCCACGCCCTCAGCAGCGAAGAACTCAAAACTCACCACAACAACGCTTCATCAGCTGTAATGCACGATGTTCTGCCTGAAGAAGCTGAGATGAAAAAGTTACTGGAGCAGACAGGCTTTACGCGAATCAGCATCAAGGATGAACCCGGATGCTACCTGTGCATCGCCCACAAGGCTTGAGGCTTGAAAACCCGCTGCCGCGCTAGGTGCGCTTTCCTTTTTGCCAGTAATAGAAAAACAGGTCTTTAGCCCAGTTCAGGAATGTTGGGTCCTTTCCGGAAAAGCCCGCGTAATCCAGTCTACCTCCAATAAATCGGAAACATACGGTAGCCTCTTTTTCAGTAATTCCAATAATTGCTGGGATGTCAGAGGTGCCACGTAATTCAACGTTTGGAGTTTTCATAGCTGGAACCGTAGAGAGATCACTTTCTGGAATAAGCATTTTGAGTTTTAACCCTTTGCGGATTTTTTCATCCATTATTGGGTCCATGAGTTCAGGGACACGTCCTTCTGCAAGTCCCCACGCGTACTGCTCAGCCTCTATAAACATTTGTTCACCCATGTTTATGTTCTCCATTGCATCAATTATCAGCTTCGTTTGTGAAAGCTCACCTAATCTGTTCACGAACTGCATAGGAATCCGCCAAACATCATGTGTTAAAAAGTATTCCCTGTGCTTAGAAGCAAACTCGAAAGAGGAGCAGAGATGCAACACAAGTTTGCCATAACACGTAATTGCGAATGACCCTTCAGGCTGCCTCTGAACCAACATTGCCTCACTCAGCCGCTGCAGTTGCCTGAAAGCCTCAGTTGCAGTCACATCTAATCGGCTGGCGATTTTATTCATCTTAAGATTTTCTGCCTGCAGTTCACGCATTATGCTGAGCCTGCTTTCGCTTGCAAGCTCAAAAAACAGTTTTTCTATCCTTTCATGATTTCCCAATTTCTTATCACCGATGCTAAAGTCTTACTGCCGCTGTTTAATCCTAAGCATCTTCATCAAATAAAACTAATCACCTTTTGGCTCCTTCCATGTAAAGTGAGGCTGTGAGAATGAAAAGCAAAATAGGAAACAAAGAACGGGTCTTTTCTGTCGAGCTCAAGTCAAAGAGGCACCTCAAGAACGTCACATTGACCAACGGCTCCAGCGACAGCGTCCTCGTGGAGGGCACAATAGGCGAACTAATGCAAGCCACGTTTGCGGAAGGCGTAATTCTGGAAGTCGTCGGCAAAAAGGGGGTCCTGAGAATAGACTTGGGAGAAGACGAAATCAAGAAAACAACCAGTCAAAACCGAGCCGAGGTGAAAAAGCAATGAGAACCTTGAGCAAGACGAGAGTTGCAGCTTCAGCATTGGGCATTTTTGCTGGACTTGGCGGCGCATCTCACGGACCTGGTGAAATACTTCAGGGCAACGTAGCTCCAGGCGGGCTTGTGATAGAGGCTTGGCCTGAACTGACAATGTTAGCGGGAGAGCCTGCAATGACAATTGTTCCCAGCTTCCTCGTAACGGGAATATTGGCGGTCATCTTCGGTCTCATAGTGGCAGTGTGGGCAGCCAAGTTTGTTCATAGAAAAAACGGTGGCATAATGCTGATTCTGCTGTCAATCATAATGCTCCTTGTTGGCGGCGGTTTGTTCCCACCAGTATTCGGAGTCGCAGCGGGGGTTATCGGAACACGTATTAAATCAGCAGCGAATCAAAATAAAACATGGAGGTCTGTTCATGACTAAAGCGTTGATTGTTTATGGCACCCGCTACGGGGCAACAGAAATGACTGCAAACGAGATTGCGGATGTGTTCCGCCAAGAAGGGCTAGACGTCAGAGTGGTTAACCTCAAAGACGAAAAAGTCAAAGACATAAGCGACTACGACCTTGTGGTGGTAGGCAGCGGAATCCGGATAGGCAAGTGGACGAAGGAACCTGAAAAGTTCCTCAAAAAGCATCATAAAGATTTGGCAAAAAAGAAGGTTGCAATTTTCGTCTGCTGTGGTGCTGCAAGACCAATAGATGAAGATGGGAAAGACGAAACAAAAATGCATGAAGCTAAGACGAAATATCTTGACGAAAAAGCCGCCAAACACAATCTGCAACCTGTTTCTTTAGGTTTCTTTGGAGGTGTCTACAACTTCAACAGGGTGTCTCGGTTGTTTAGAGCGTTTATGGCATCGGTTAAGCCGCAACTAGAAGCTGCTGGCGTCCCAGAAACAGAACCGGGACTATACGACACAAGAGACATACCCGCCATACGAGGCTGGGCAAAAGAGTTAGCTCAAAAAGTAAACGCCTGAATCTTCAGTAATGTTGTGTTATTAGATTATACTAACGTGTGTGTGAACTTTGAGTACCAACCTTTTTTGGTGTTTGGATTTTCTGAAAAAAGACTGTTTTCAACAATGAACCTCTATTAGTATTCTAATATGCGTAAAGTTCGTGTGAATAATTAGTGTTGCTTGATTTTTCAGAAAGGCTGCTTTTTGACAAAATGAAGTATTGTCAGATTACAAACATGTTTCTGGATGATTGTTGGTTTGGGTGGTGCCGGGGGCGGGAGTCGAGCCCGCGACTTCTGGGCACCTAAAGTTTAGGAGATTGCTCTCCAGATCATGAGTCTGGCGCCATAACCAGGCTAGGCTACCCCGGCTCTGTTTTCCTTTGCTATTTTGAAGGATAACCGTGAATTAAGGTTTTCTGGATAGGCGGCGGTTCTGGCGTTG
>CAYVVO010000077.1:0-2207 GCA_964455275.1 uncultured Candidatus Bathyarchaeia archaeon
GCAATAGATAATTCTGGATTTCTCATAATACACCCCTTCGCAGCGTCTTTTTTATTTAAAGACGTATTTAAGTCTTTCATTCGCTTCTAAGCCCTTAATGTTCTTCTTTTCCCGTTTAACGCTCTATTTTCTGTTTGCAAAGAATTTAGTAGGCAATACGTGAAAGTTAATTATAGAGTTTTTTGTATTTGTTAATGAAGCCACTAGCCAAAAAATGGGGTCTGGATTGTGACGTTAAATGAAGGAAGTTTTGACCCAAAAAAGTATGAAAAGCTGGTGAGGCTACGTGACGGAAGAACTGTTCTTTTGAGGCTCATAAAGCCTGAAGATGAACCCTTGTGGCTTGAGATGTTCCAAAACTTTTCAGAAGAATCGGTGCGCTACAGGTTTTTCTATATGATAAAGGATACTCCCCATGAGATGAGAGCCCGATACTGTGACATCGATTACGCCAGAGAGATAGGCATCGTGGCGGAACTGGAAGAGGAAGGGCGACGGAAAATCTTGGGTGTTGTGAGGCTCATAATTGAACAGGACGGAAAAAACGGTGAGGTCGCGTTCATAGTTGCGGATCCTTGGCAGGGATTAGGTTTAGGGTCTAAGATGGTTGATCATATGATTGAAATCTGCAAGGACAGGGGGCTTGAAACGGTTTACGCCTTAACGTTACCTGACAATTATAGGGCAATCAGACTTTTGAAGAAGAGAGGATTCACCATCCAATACAGAAACGACGAAGCAAAAGCCACTCTCAACCTGAAGAACTGACAAAACCGCTGTTACTTCTTTATGGTTTAGCGTTTCTGTGTCAGAGAATCCAGGGTGTGCTCGAAAATTTCTAGGGTTTTCTTGTCATACAGGCAGTAAACTACCTTCTCCAGTTTTGTTGGACCTTCCAGATACGCTATTGTGGTTGAGAGCATTATGGTGGCGCACCGCTCTTTCGGGAACCCAAATACTCCTGTGCTTATGGCGGGGAAAGCAAGGCTCTTCAAACGGTTTTTGTCAGCCAACAGCAGAGAGTTAAGAGTTGCATCCTTCAGCTTTGCATCCGCATGTTCTTCTCTATGCCTCGGACCCACAGCGTGAATCACGTATTTAGCCGCCAACTTTCCGCCAGTTGTTATTACCGCTCCGCCCACATACGTTCCCCCTATCCTGTTGCATTCTTCCTGAATTGCTGGTCCACCCCTTCTTCTGATGGCTCCTGCAACCCCGCCGCCCATCTGCAAGGCAACGTTTGCAGCGTTAACTATAGCATCTGTGGTCTGCTCGGTTATGTCACCCTGAGTCAACTCCAAGATGGAATTGTTGATTCTGGCTTTCACGCTTCAACTCTCCACAAAGACACTATTGTGTGAACAGATTTTAGTTCTTGCGGCTATTATCAAATCAAAAACTAGAAGCCACGATAGCTAAGCAGCCCTTTTTCATATGCGCACACGATCTGATACACGATAAAAAATGAAGTGCCTTAGAATATCAGATTCAAAGTTTGGTGGTTTGGCTACTGGACTGCCTCTACTTTGGTTACTTCGGGTATGTGTTTCTTGAGGAAGTTTTCGACGCCCCACTTTAGGGTCATTGTTGACATTGGGCATCCGTTGCATGCGCCTTTCATCTTCACTTTCACGATGCCGTTGTCGAATCCAACGTATTCTATGTCTCCGCCGTCAGCCTGCAATTGTGGTCTAACCTGTTCAAGAGCTTTCTTCACCCGATCATCTATTGTTTCACTCAACTCATCCACCTTAAATTTCCATGTGATAAGGCAAAATATAAACCTTCACAAAACCAGTTTTTGGCAGTCCTCCATATTTTCTAGGGTAATCTATGAGTCAGAAGTGAGAAAGGAACTCACGACAAATGGAGGTATCTCACACAATCCGAAATCTAACTTCCGATTTCTACTTTCCCCAAGAATAGGTTAATCGAAACTGCATTATAAAAATTAGATATGTTATATGATGTTCCTTAATTGGGGATTAATCTGCAACATATTTTAGTAATGTTCCTTTATTGCCGCAGATGTAGATGCATTCTGGGTTTGGAGCAGATATTCCTCTTAAGTAATTGTTTGTTACGCCTTCAGCTTCAACTGTCCAAGTTGCTCCCCCGTTGGTTGTGTGCATAATTAGTCCTCGTTCTCCAATAATCCATCCTTCATTCTCGTTTAAAAAAAAGATATCATGCATACCTCTGTCATT
>CAYVVO010000078.1:0-1098 GCA_964455275.1 uncultured Candidatus Bathyarchaeia archaeon
CTAGAGCACGCTGAAGAAGCTTTCAGACTGATGAGCGAAGAGAGCTATGATGAAGCAAGCGATGAAGCTGTTAAGGCAATGCAGAAATTCGAGGAGACCTTGAAGATATTGGAGGGTGCCTCGCCGGTGGAACCAACAGAAGCAGAGGTGACCGCTGAAGAGGTAATCAGTTTGAAGGCTAACATAACTCGAGCCATCGCGCACGTCGAAAGGTTAGAAAACCTAACTGCCCGAGCGAGAACAAAAGGATACGACACAACAGCACTCGAGAATAGACTTTCGGAGGTTAAGCAACATCTGGAAAACGCTACAAGAAAACTGTCTGCCATGAACCTTGATGGGGCTGCTGAAGAACTCGTCATAGCCAAAACATTACTTGATGACTTGAAGGAGCCCTTTGACCGGTTAACCGATCTTGTGAAGGCATCAAACACTGAAAGGTATCTGGAAGCAGCTGAAATAAGAGTCTCCGCAACCAAAGCAAACGTCACATCATCTGCAGCGTTAACGCCAGAAGCCAAAGAAGACGCAATCACCGCCCTGAACAATTCTGAAGCAAGCCTAGCAAACGCCAGAGGCTCCATAGGAAAAAACGATGTTGATGCAGCAATTGGGGACCTTGAAGAAGCAAAAAAATGGGAAGAAGAATCCAACCGTGCCATAGCATCAGTAGCCGCGACTCCAACATCGGTTGCGCCCACAACTGAAAGCTTCACGAGAGCAGAAACCACGGCGTCTAGGTGAAGGGTGCTCCAGCCCTGAATTATCAGTACACAAAAGTTTTAGGCATAGACTCCACACCTTTTGCACGAGAAGTGAGAGCCCATTGAATGAAAAACGGGCATCCGCCATTCTGCTATTCACTTTACTTCTTATGTTAACCCTGACCGCTCAACCATCCTTTTCAGAGGAGACAACGCCAGAAACGCTGCTGTTAACAGTTTACCCTGACGGCTTCGTGTCCGTCGACTATACGCTTCAGGTGGACCCAACATTCCCCACCCAAAACATCACAGCTTTCGGTCAAGTTCTGGAAGACCTTCTGATAGTAGACAATGATGGCTTGCCCTTAGACTACTCCATAAGCAACGGCACAAT
>CAYVVO010000079.1:0-17003 GCA_964455275.1 uncultured Candidatus Bathyarchaeia archaeon
TTGTCTTCAATTATCCTACAAACGTAACGGGTTACGGGATCTTAACTGAGGATCATCTGGATTCTATGAGAAGATTCTGGGACTACGTGAATGATGTTCCTCAGCCTACGCAAGTCTCGAAGACGGCTTATGTTCTTCATGAGGATTATGGTTATGGATTCCGTGGACCAGACGATAGAATATGGGGGCTGTGGGATCCAGATGAGCTTTCTGCAAAGGTGTGGAACGAAACTAGCAGTCTGCTGGCGGCGTATGACAAGAACTTGGATATAATTTATGATACAGCAGAGCTTAGCCGAGAGCAACGATATGAGAAACTGATCTTTTGGAATGGTACAACAGTCCAATTTGACTGAAAGGTCGCATCTGCGCACATAATCAAACAGAATCGATGAAAGTTAACATTCGATTGTGTAGTCGAAATATTTGTCGTATGGATTCTCTAGCGTCATCATTTCGTTTATGGTCAGATTCTCAAAGTATCTTCTGAAGGGTCGCATCGAATTGTTATGAGCAGAAATCACAACATTGACTTTCTCTCTTTTCATTAAGGTAAGCAAATCTTTCACGAAGGACAAAACCCTTTTTTCAACCATCCGTATTGATTCGCCTCCGGGAGGAGGAACATCATAGGATCTGTGCCAAAGGTCAAATTGTTTTTCACCGTATTTTTGGATTATAGTTTTGTGATGTTTTCTCTTCAGGTCTCCGTAGGATCGTTCTATCAATCTGTCATCGACAATGACTTTCTTGCATTCGGGGTGATATTTCAGGACTATCTTGAGACTGTTGGCAGAACGTGAAAGGCTTGTCTTAAACGCTATTTGAAACGTTTTCTCTTTTAGTTTTTCAGCTATCAAATTGGCTTGCTCTATTCCTTTAGGGGTCAATCTCGAATTTACCAGTCCGGTGAATCTTTTGCTTCTATTAAAATTGGTTTCACCATGCCTAAAGAGGTAAATATGAAGCTTCATGGCATAATCACGTTCCGAAGATGAGGGGGGTTAGTAGACGTAGACTATAGTTGCCATTATGTTTGCTGTTCCGTTTGACGGGTCATCATAGCCGACTCTTACTTCTAAGTTTGAGGTGGGCAGGACTGGAAATCTAAAAAACATATCTTCTCCAACAACCATTTTTTCGTTGTAGAATACAAGGTCGCTTCTAGACCAGACCACCTGAACGTAGATTTCACCTGTTTCTGTTGTTGTCACACCGCTAATGTGTTCAAATTTGATGTATCCGGCATAATCCACCGTTCTATTCAAAGAGATAAATGAGCCTGCAGCCACATTTTCAAAGTAATCGTCTATCAAAACTTCAGATTTGCCCAGTTTTATTATTTCATTAAGGTTGGTGTTCTGTTCGTTGAGGTCATCGATCTGGTTTTGAAGAGTGACTTTATCGGCGTTCAGGCTGTTAATCTGGCTTTGAAGAGTATCATTATAAGAAACTAACGAGGAAATCTGTGCGTCTTTATCCGCTATCTCAGAGTTCAAAGAATTGATAGTGCCGTCTTTGTATTCCAGAATTGAGCTATAGAACGCAATTATTGTAACTATTACAGTTATTAAAATAATGCAGGCTATTGATTCAACGGTAACTCTTCTGCCACTAACTTTCTTTTCACTCATCTCATCTCACACCAAACACACGATTATTTCTCAGTCTTCTTTAGCCTAAAAGATTTTTTGTAAAGTTTTTTTGACTAAAAAGAAAAAAGCAGCGCATTTTATGTCAAGATTTCTTGACTAGGTGAAATTTGTTATCGTGCTGGAACAGACAAGCAGGTGACCACAAACACCATCCATAATAAACAGCGCCTTCCCTATCGAACACACAAAGTTTTAAAGGAAATTGGTGCTCATCATAAGCTACCAGATTGCAGAATCTGGTGGTTTCTCTGTTCGGTCAGAGAGAGAGGGGCCGTCGGCTAGCTTGGTCCAGGCTCTGAGACTTGGACTCTCGGGACTCCGGTTCAAATCCGGGCGGCCCCACCAAAATCGCTTCTCACAGAATTGATGTAGAACTGAATTGTGAAAAACCCGTTTTTGGTTTATAGTGCGTCAATCCCTTTTTGGGCGAATAAACTTTTTCTTGGCTTTGATTACCTTTCTAAACGCCAAGACAGTTAGAGTTGACACCATTAAAATAGCAAACACGGTGCTGTTAAGGTAGTCGGGAACTGCCAGCGGCTCCGCCCTTCCGTAAACGTCTTGGAGCCACTCGGGGAGGTACTCGGTTCTGTTGCTCCAGGTCAGCATCTCCTTCCATTCATCATCGTTCAGGCGCTCTGTTCCTATCAGCCTAAACTCGTAGTAGGAGAAGACTGGACCTACCGCCGCGACTAAGGTTCCGTCAGGTTTCGGGAATAGAACCACCAAAGCGTTCACGTAACCGGTGCCAACGTGCAGTATCTGAGGCGGATAGTCTATGTCGTCTGGCGGAAAGGTTGCCACGTCAGCTATCACCGGAACCTCCAAGGTCGCAGTGCTGTTTGCTGTCTGAGCTATGGCATGTATTGTGTCTACGTACCATCCTATGAAGCCGCCTGAGCCACAATTCCAGACCAGCTTTTTCATGAAGTCAACTTCCTCTTCTGTAAGCGGCTCATTGGCTAGCTCCTTCTCGGAGATAACTTCAAGCTTTTGGGTTGCATCTTTCAATGTTTGGAGTGAGTCTGCTATCGCAGGGTTCACTTCCTCCGACTCAAGTATGTTTACTGCTGCAAGGGTTCGTTCGCATAAGTCCTGCATTCTCGAGTAGAAGGCTGGGTTGGGTTCAGCGAAGGCTTCGGGGTAGCTGCAGAAAAACACCGGTATGTAGGTTTGTTTGGCGTATAGTATGGTGTCATGTCTCAGTTGAGCCCAGCTTCCCAATGCTGTGTTCAGTTTCTCATCTTGCCAGGCTAATGTTTGCATAAACTCGGGATACTCGTCGAAGTAGGTGGGGTAAATCAGGCTTTCTAGGGCATACATCCAAGAGGTATACGACGACTTCTGCCAGTCGCTTTCACTCCAATCCGCAAATTCTGATGTCAGATTTGTGAGATTTTCTTCAAATCCTTCATAGTCAAAATCGGGAGCCAATAACTGGTATGCTCGCTCTGAGCCTAAAACCGCGAATACGTCGAGCCCCTTGGGCATTATCCGCCGATCCCCATGAGAGTCCGGTAGCACCTTATCCCAGCAGAGATGCTGGAACATGTAAGAGTCGGGCACATAACGTTGACCCATAAACTGGTAAACTACGGGGTAGCGTGGAAGCACGCCATACGTTAACACAGCTTGACCCAGTATCTGCTGGGCGTACTCAGGTTTGCCAAATTCTTCCCTCAAAGCCGTAAGCCCACCCTCGGCGGCAACGTGGCTGAAGTAATAGGTAGAGTCTCCGAAGGCATTCTGAAGTGCAGTATCAAGAGTCAGCAGATTTATCGAGTCGCTTTCCCCCACAAGTGCGTTGGTTACATCATACAGCAATTTCCAACTTTCATAATGCGTCGAATTTGCTTTTAGGATGTCTCTCATGTAGACCATGCTTGCATCGTCAAAGTGCCTGACGGACCAAACGTAGTTCTCGTCGTTGCGTGGAACAAAAACTGGGCAGCGACCAAACCACATCAAGGCGCGGAAGTATCGTTCAAGTTGTGTGTCGCCTAGGTAATGTCCCCGCACCGTGAATTGTGTGAAATCGTATTTTATCAATATGTCAAAAGGGGGCTCTGGGATATTCCACCATGCGGCATCAACGAACTTAGGTTCCTCGGCGTATATGTTGTCTAGGAAAAAGTTCAAGTCTTCTGAAAGCTCTGCCGGCACGTTTACGGTTTCGCCGGTTAGCAGGGAGAGGGCTACGGCAAAGTAGACTGTGGAGTTTCTTGTTGCCCAGTATTGCATGGAACCGTCATGGGTAATTGCTGTGTAGTCGTCCAGTGATTTCTGGAAGCAATACTGGCTGAGTTCAAGAGCCATAGGGTATAGATGTTGTTTCTCTATAAGCTTCAGTGAGCAATCAAAGACCACGTGGAAAAGGTGAAGAATCGAGTCGGTGGTGACGAATACTGGTAGGTCGTTGTGATAGACTTTGTAGAAGTAGAAGTCTTCAAAGTGCAGTGCAGGATTGAAGAGGCCTTCCGAGGCTGAGTCATTCAATAGTTCAACGACTACGAAGCCATACTTTTCAAGCATTTCCTCCTGCTCGGGGGTGAGGGAGAGAACGCTCTTTACTTCTTCGTAGTAGGCTGCTTGAGAGGGGTCAAAAGATGCCTTGGCGGGTAAAGGTGTAATTAAACTTAAAGAAGAAAGTAATGAAATAAGTAGAAGAAGTTTGGCAACCTTCTTAACTTCCATTTTCTCCCCTTTAAAACTCAAAGAATAGCGTATTTAACTTTTGCGACCGAATCAACAGTTGGGGTTCTCTTGAATCTTTTCTTTGAGCATCCAATTTCGAAAGATTCGCCCACCTGAGCGATGCCCGTAATGTTTGAATGAAAGCCCGCGTCTGACAGATTCACCGAAATCGTTTTTCTCAGAATGGTTTTAAGAGTCGTTTTTGTGTTGTTGCTTGGTTTCCACAGAAAAAACACTGTTTTCAACAATCCACTTTTATTAGTCTCCTGATATGAATGTTTGTTGTTGGTCGCTTGATGGTTGTAGGGTGACGTAAGTTTGGTGAGATGCGAAAAGAACAGGATAATTGTCGGTGATTGCGTTGAGGGGATGAGGCGGTTCCTTGAGGATGGGGAAGTGGATGTGATTGTGACGTCTCCGCCCTATAATTTGGGAATAAAGTATGGCGTGTATGATGACTCGGTTTCCAGAGGGCAGTATCTTGATTGGATGGAAACGGTGGCAGAGGAATGTAAACGGGTTCTCAGCGACGCTGGCTCATTCTTTTTGAACATTGGACATAAACCGAAGGACCCGTGGGTTGCCTGGGAGGTGGCGTTTAGGTTCAGGAAGCATTTCGTGTTGCAGAATGTTATTCACTGGATAAAATCGATTGCGATACCACAGGAGGATGCTGGCGATTACCCGAACATCAGAGGGGACATTGCGGTGGGGCACTTTAAGCCCGTCAACAGTGAACGTTTCGTAAACAAGTGCCACGAGTACATTTTCCAGTTCACCAAAGACGGAAAAGTCAAAGTTGACAAGATGGCGGTGGGCGTGCCCTATCAGGATAAGAGCAACATTGGGCGGTGGAAGAAGGCGGTTCGAGACCTCAGAGACCGGGGGGACACATGGTTTATTCCTTACAAGACTATCTGGTCCCGGAAGAGACAGAGACCACATCCGTCCGCGTTTCCGCCTAAACTGCCGATGATGTGCATCAAGTTTCATGGGCTAGAACGAACCAAGCTTGTTTTAGACCCGTTCATGGGAATCGGCAACACCGCAGTTGCCTGCCAGAGGCTAGGCGTCGACTACATCGGCTTCGAAATAGACCCAACCTACGCACAAACCGCAGAACAACAAACAAAGAAAAACCAGCCAACCTAGCTTCCAAGAAAAAGCTATTTTTCAACAATGTTCTGTTATTAGGCTCCTAATATGTTTAGAGTCGCGCCTTTGAGTGTCTGGGTAAAAATGGATGTTGATTCTTTTTGGTCAAGAAAACTTGACTAACGTATTATTTGATAGGTCAAGAAAAATTTACAAAAACCCTTTTTTAGCTATGTTACTCTAGTTGTTTTCAGGTGTTAACGATGAGGGAGCAAAAAACGGCTCTCATTCTGTTACTGATTCTCTGTTTTGCTTTGATTTTCATTTCAGAAATTGGAATAGTGAAGGCAGAAAGCACAGTCTACATCAGGGATGATGGAACGGTTGAGGGAACGGATAAGATTCTGAGAGATGGAAACCTCTACACCTTCACTGACAACATTTATAGTCCTATTGTTGTGGAAAAAGACGATGTTGTAATTGATGGAGAAGGCTACACCCTACAAGGAAATGGAAGCGGATACGGAATACAGTTGATACGTAGAAGCCACGTTACAATCAGAAACATGGCAATCAAGAAATTTGATACAGGCATCCACGCATTCGCCTCAAGAAACAACAACATCTCTGCAAACTATATAGCACACAATGAAGGGAACGGTATAAGCCTTGATAGTGGCGTAAACAACATTTTTGGAAATACAATAATAAACAACGGCGCAAATGGTGTCCTACTGTATTTTTCGAACTACAACACTATTCGGGGAAACAACATAACAAAGAATAAACGTGGCATAGACATCTACGGCTCTCATTGTAATAGCATGTCAGGAAACTCTGTAACAAACAACAGCATGGTTGGTCTGTGGTTCTTTGGCTCACCCTATAACTACCTGCTTGGTAACAATATTACAGATAACAAGAAGAGCATTGATTTTCAGATGGATAGTTTAGGCAATAAGATTTATTATAACAACTTTGTCAACAATGGGCTGCTTCTTGCTGATGAAGGCAGTGTGAATAATTGGGATAATGGCACAGTCGGTAACTATTGGAGCGACTACAAAGGTACTGACTGGGACGGAGACGGCATAGGAGACACTCCATACATTATAGATAAAAACAACAGAGACAACCATCCAATGATGGAGCCAGTGCCCGCGCTTACGGCTCCCATCACAATCTTTAATGCAGGAACATGGGAAGGAAAAAAATACAACGTTAATGTTGTCAGCAACTCCACGGTCTCTGAGCTCAGTTTTGACCCTGAAGGCACCCGAATACGGTTTAATGTGATGGGCGAAAACGGAACAACAGGATTCTGTAACGTGACAATTCCAAAAGAACTGCTTTACGCTGATGAAACCGAGTGGGCTATCCTAGTGGACGGCAACCCTGTAACCCCTTCAATCAATGAAGGCGAAAACAACATCCACATTTACTTCACCTACAACCAAAACACCAAAACAGTGGAAATAATCGGAACAGAAGCGATCCCAGAGTTTCCCTCATGGATTATTTTGCCATTGTTCCTGATAGCAACAGTAGTAGTCACCGTTTACAGAAACGCATTAAGACGAAAAACTGTTAGTTAATACTGTTTTTTCAACAATACGCTGCGATTAGGAGCCTAATATGAATGAATTCTGTTGGCGGCTTAGGTTTTTGGTTAGCCGTTTTTTGCAGATTAACGCCACTAAGGTTGCCACAAGAAGCAACGGGAGAAGGACCCATGAGGGAAACTCTGGAATTACGTAGGGTTCCATGGGTGTCATTAGTGGATAGTTGTCAGTAATGTTTTGGTAGATTTGAAATGGGGTGTCTCCAATTCCATCACCGTCATTATCTTTGCCATCGTAGTTGCTCCAGTAGTTTCCTGTCGTGCCGTTGTCCCATCTTGCCGAAAAAGACGAAATATACCCCGACCCTATATAGAAGTTCTGAGTGTTCTCTATGAAGTTATTATGATAAATAATGAGATTGGGAGACTCGTCATAAACCATAATGCCACAATCGTTGTTTTTTATGGTGTTTCCAACAATCTTAATGTTTGAAGTTTCACCCTCAATATAAATGGCAGCAGCTGGCCACATCACGAGGTGGGCTTCGGTAATTATGTTTCCAGTAATTGTAATCCCTGAGACAGAATCCAAGACAATGCCGAAATCAGACTTTCCGATGACGCAATTTTTCACCGTTACATTTCTCACGTTGTGTAAGTAGATTATAGTCTCAGTGCCCTTGTCACTTTCAAGATGCATGCCATTTCCATCAATTATTATGTCGCTTCTCTCCACTATCAGATGATTCATATCCGTACCACCTATCAAAGTATAGAATTCTCCATTTCGTTGAACTGGAGCAGACTCAGGACTTATACTTCCATCAGCACGAATAGTCACGTATAGGTCAGCAGACACTATGTTGGTTTGTGGAAAAGAAACCAGAAAAGTTGACATTGAAAGAACGAAAACTAAAACAATCGTTGATGCAGTTCTTCTCATGCTAAGCACCTGCTAAGCCTCAAAAAAATCTAGCGTTTATACAGCATAAAAGGATTTTTGTCAAGAAACTTGACCAAAACCTGCCTCTTTAAGATCAAGAAACATTGACAAAAGAAACATGCATGCGTTTACACATCGAAAGCCATACTAATATTAGGTTAAAGCTTGATAGTGGACTATCAAGATTCCTTGAAGCTAAAAATAAAAAAAAGGGGGAAATAAAAGTGTTTAGTGGCTGTTATTCTTTTTTCTTCGATAGAATGTTACACCAAGTATGATGGCTAATATGATTGGAACTGCAATTAAAATCGGTGTGAAGTCTAGGCTTGTTTGACCAATAGAGGCGGCAGGTAGAGATTCAGTAGGTAGTTCCGTTGGTGTCTCTTCAGGTGGAGTTTCAGTCGGTGGCGACACGCTTAGAGGTTTGATTGGCGGCTCAGTAGGTGGGTCAATGGGATGGGTTGATTGGTCGGTCTCTTCAGGAGGAATTAAGCCTCCCAGCATATGCATATGACCGTAGAAGACTTCTCCTGTGTCTGCCCAGATGTTGTAAGTAACCCCGTAGACACTGCCTGGATAGACCTTATCGAAGGTTAAGCCAACCTGCCAGTACGGATACAGCACCAGAGGTTCCTTGGGAGCAGTTAACAACGCTACGCTTGTGCGGTCATCCAGTATCGTGACGTTTCCCACCTCAACAATTGAGCTGTCAGTTGTGTTTACATTCCAGGAAATGTTCTGCACCCGCTCCATCGCAATGGCAATTGCTTGCTCTTTCGAAACATTCAAGGTGGTACTACCAATCTTATTGTAGCGATCATCACTGAATGCAAAATCACCATTGTTCCGATAACTGATGCTGAATCTTGTATAGTCTGCTCCATTGAACGTGTTCACCCAGCGAAATTTCGTTCCAGACGAAAAGTGCGTTATCTCAAACCTAACGTTACCTACAGTAATGGCTGTGTCTTTAACTTCGCTTACAATGGAAAGTATCTCTCTATATTGCTGAAACTCCGAGTTACCAAGATATTTCTGGTAATTTTCAAGGAAAGCGTCAGTCCTTTCGATAAGGTTGGTAGATGGCTGTTCGGTAAAGATCGGTGAACCTTCATTCAAGTATAGATTGAAGTAAGAAAAAGTGTTGTTTACGAGCGTATACATCACATCTATTTCGCTTCTATCACCTTTGAGTACATAATCCCCTTCTTCCTTAGGCAGATCTCCGAAATCAGCAAAGTAGCCACTATTTGATTCTGCAATGTATTTTGTCATAGTGTATTTTTCCAGATCCAGCTTAATGACTTCTGCCAAGAAGGATGACTCTGAAGTAGATAGTTCAGCCGAAGACGCCATTGACACATTAACTGCCGAGGTAACTAAAGCAACCGTCAGAATCAGAATGATACTTAGATTGTTTATTTTATTCATTTTTCACTCACCCTATTGATACATAATTGTCTCCATTGCCAAAGACTCTCATACTAGTATGCCAATATTCACCTACTGGAGGTGGAACCCATGCGTTCCATCCATCACCGTAAAGGATAGTATCATCGAAATAGGATTCGCCAAATGCCTGTTGCGATGCATAATCGAGGGCTTGATTTATTGTTTTGCGATTGCTAGTCTGCAAAGCCTTGTCATAGAAGGCTTCGACGAAATCAGACATGGTTTTACTTTGGTATCCTGTGACGTTCGACAATGGTGGTGAAAAAGTCTCGAACCCTATAACGCAATAATCAGTCTCATCTGGATCATTGTAGCCATCGTCGCTTAGATCATTTTCGTCCTGATGGGTCCAAGCGTAAGGCCATCCTACAGCTCCAGTCCCAAAATAGTACCAGCCATTCCCAAGGTCTTTACTGGAATCATAATACCCGATCTGTTTTGCTGAAGCACATGTCCAAAGGAAAACAAAATAGTGATGGCCATTACCAGTATATTGGTAGAGTTGGTTGTCGTAAATATCGTCACCTTCAATGAAGGCATAGTAGTGTTCCACATTCACTGGGTATTGGTACCACGGGAAAGGTAGGTAAACAATCAAACCTTGTTCATTATAAGTGCTGCCATGCATGTATTGCCATGCCGTGACGTAATCGTAATCATCCATTGAATCAGCGAGACTATATATACCGGAGGCTGATACGAGATAGTGGGGGTTGTATACTACCCATTCGTAAGAGAGAGCATAGTATTTTGTAGCAACGTAGTAAGTAACATCTTGTGCAACATCTATTTCATCCGGCCAATATTCCTCTTCATTCCAATCTTCGGGCCAACCCTCTGTTGTGTACCGACTTACGCTACACTCATATGACATAGCCGGTCTAACCCCTATAGAAGGCAACGTAAAAACAATCAATATCAGTAGAAGCAAAGCATGTATTAAATGTCTATGTTTTTTTCTCCGCATTTCTTTCTCCTCATTTTTTGCACTGCTAGAGTGCGGTAGAGAATTTTGTGGTCTGTCAATTAATGGATTGCTGAAGTCTTTGCCATGAATTTTTTCATCGATTAACATGGATTGAGGAAGTGAATAAAACATGTGGCAGTGTCGGTGTCCACGGGAGAGGGAAAAATTGATAAGGATGGATCTATAATCTTTATTAGTAAGTCACATATCTTACTATATAATCTATCGGAGCTTAACTACAATGGAACAAACTGAAAAAATGTTCTGAATCAGGGATCCGAGGATGATCCACATAACTGGAGCAAATCTGAGACTAAACTTGCCGTGTTATCCGTAATCATCAAGAAATCACGAAAGCTGAATCAAACAATTGCAGCAGCCTCCATCCAGCAAATCCAATCTGGACTGAAAAAAGACTACAATAAAGATTTGACCGAAAGGCAAATACTGAACGTGATTAAAAGTTTAGGAAGAATAGTGGTGAAAGAGAAAGACCCCCGCAACCACAGAAGAACCCTTTACAGAATAAACCCAAACTCCGTTGAAGAAGCCACCATTACACTTGTCAAGCTCAACAACAAGAAAGCACATAAAAACAACTACTTCGAAGGAACACTCAGCTATCCTCTCTTATCGAAAGAAAAGAAAAAATTTCTAGCCATAGGTCACAAACACTAATGTCACGGGTGATGGTTTTCGCTGGCGGCGATAGACCAGTTTTGGCTTGTTGTTGGGTAAGTTATTTATCCTGATTGTAGAATATGTTGGGTATTAAAAGGGTAAAAATGGATTTGGAGATGTTGTTATGCCTATGGCGTATGTTTTGATAACCACAGAGTCGGGTGCTGTGGACAGCGTTTTGGAATCCCTGAAAAAGATTGATGCCGTTAAAGAGACGTATATGGTTTACGGGGTTTATGATATTGTAGCCACGGTTAAGGCAGAAACAATGGATAAACTCAGAGAAATTGTCACATGGAATCTGCGAAGCTTAGATAAAGTCAGGTCAACCTTAACCATGATAGTGGTCGAAGACACGGAGTGAACGCCAAACTTCATCTTTTTCTTTGTATCTTTTGTTTTCTTTAGTCAATTGATCATCCATAATTTTCTTGAGGCGGGTTTGACATATTTTTAAAGGTTAGAGCACACTTTTGTGACGCAACCTTGCCAAAAGCTGCTGGGAAACCAAAATAACGCCACTTATTGTCATGAAGACCGCCGTCAACGGAAGAAATAATGTAACATAAGCGCTTCTCCACCAGCGAATAGAACTGTCATAATGTCACATCTGCTCAAGCGTCCAGTCAGCGCTGTTCGACACCTGCTCATTATCCTGAATCGCAGAAATCGAATGTCCCAAAAGGCTGACTCCAATTACCAGAAACAAAACTCCCAGTAAAGCAGACACTCTAAACGGATTCCTTATGGTCAGACAATTCAGTTTAGCCACTTCTTTTGCCTCTAGCGGGTGTCCCCATCCTCACCTGACCTAAGATATTCCTTATTTTGATAATCGCCATAAAACAAAATCCGTAATATCCACGAGCAGGCAACATTCTCCCAATTCTTAAACACTTAACGGCAATCAACTCGGAGAACATTGAAAATTTTATATAGGTCAACGGTGCCTTTTACAGTTGAGTATCATGGCTGAAATTTGTCCTACCTGCGGACTACCCTTAGATATTTGTGTCTGTGAAGAAATCGGCAAAGAACAACAACGAATACGAGTGCGTTTAGAAACCAGAAAATGGGGAAAAGCAGTAACCATCGTCGACGGCATCAGCAACAAAGAAGCAAACCTAAGCCGGTTAGCCCAGAAACTCAAAGCTTTCTGCGCCTGCGGAGGAACAGCAAAAAACGAGGAAATTATCCTGCAAGGCGACCACCGAGAAAAAGTCAGAACATACCTTATCCGTCAGGGCTATCCAGAAGCAAACGTTGAACTTCAATAACAGATGAGAGAAACAAGATGGGTATACTCGCAGATTTCCGCGAAGTACTGAAAGGACTGAAACACAAGAGAGTAAGCGAAGCAACAATCAACGTTTGCCCGAAATGCGGAAGCAAAAACATATTTCACACAAATCCATGGTTGTACGGAATAACCCCTAGACAGTATGTGTGCGCAGAATGTGGGTACAAGGGACTTATAGTTATGGAACTGACAAAAACAGAGGAAGAAAAGGGCTAATCGGGCAGCTCTATACCTAGCTGTCTCCTCAAACTCTTATACCTGTTCCGGACAGTAACCTCAGTTACACCCGCAGCCTCAGCAATATCCTTCTGAGTCTTCTTCTCATTCTGCACCAAACAAGCAATATACAGCGCAGCAGCAGCCAAACCCATAGGATCTTTGCCGGCAGCGGCACGCCTTCTCCTAGCTTCATGAAGAATTTTGATGGCATGACCCTGCGTAGGACCGGAGATACCTGTTCTCTCAGCGATTTTACTAACGTAAGTTAAAGGATTAGCGATCGGCATCTGAACATTCAGCTCACGGAGCAGCAGACGGTAACAACGAGCCACATCCTTTTTGTCCACAAAACTGGCTTCAGCTATCTCCCGAAGAGTTCTGGGGGTTCCTGTTGTTCGGCAAGCAGCGTATAATGAAGCAGCGGCGATGGCGGCTATAGATCTGCCGCGCACCAGTCCTTTGTCTAAAGCCTTACGGTAGATGATTGCGGCTTTCTCCTTGACTGGACCAGGAATATATGATTTGTCGGAAAGACGATCCAGCTCCGCCATGGCTTGGGCAAGATTTCGGTCTATGGAGGAGTGAACGCGAGAGCGTATCTGCCATTTCCGGAGTCTCCACATCTGCAGTCTTGTGGAGAGGGGAAGTTTGCGTCCGAATGCGTCTCTGTCCACGCGTCCTATGGCTGTGGATAATCCTTTGTCGTGAACAGAATATGAGGTGGGTACTCCAACGCGGCTCCTAGACGCCTTTTCTTCTTGAGTGAAGGCTCGCCATTCCGGACCCTTATCCATCATCTGCTCTCGGACAACTAGACCGCAACCTCCGCAGATGGTCTCGCCAGTATCATAATCGTGGATAAGATTGGGGCTTCCACATTCAGGGCACTTTTCATTTGCTCTACGGGAAATATCTTTTTCTTGCGTAACTTTTCGCCTCTCGGCAATTTTTGTGGCGAGAATTCCGGTGCTAATGTGATTCGTCTTCCTTTCAGGGTTCAGAATCGTCAATCTGGACCCGCCGTAGATACCCTGAGGTTATGACTTAATATATAAATATTACGATTTGGCTTCCTGTACTCGATATTAAGTGAGCTAATACGTATAGAAAGCCCTTTTTTCCATCCATTTTGGTTCCCGAAAAGAGGGTGATGAGAGATTTATTAATGAGAAAAGAACTTTCCTGTAACACAGTAACCATATAGCCCGGTGGTGTAGCGGTCAATCATGGAGGCCTCTGGAGTCTCTGACGGGAGTTCGAATCTCCCCCGGGCTACCAACTACTTCACATGTAAAGGAATACTTTCCCCAATTTTTGAGTTCTGAACAACAAACTGGACTAATAACCTTCCGTTACAAAAAAGGATGTTAAGAACTTGAAAAATTTTATATATTTAAGCGGCAGATGTTAACGTGTAAATATAGCAATTCTATTGTTATTACTTGCCGCTAAATTATGGAAAGAGAAGGGAGAAAAGATGCCAGAAGAAATTTGCCCTATTTGCGCTGAGAAGGGAGATAAATCTCCAAAGCAATTTCAAGTGAAAAAAGAAGACGACAAAACAGTTAAGGAATTCTCTTGTGGGCACAAAATTGAAATTGTGAGCGCAACTCTCGCAATGAAATATAAAAGCGAAACTGATCAAATCAAGAAATTTCTGAAAATGAAAGAATCTTGAAGGCTTGTGATAATTGTGAGTGAAAAAATGTCACTTGAAGATGCCCTAAAGCCTTACAAAAGCATCATTGACAATTATGATTCAGCCCAGAAAGTAGAATGGGCTCGTTGGAGTGATCGTCTCCCTCGGCGGGTAGCCAAAGTCACTAACATGCTTGAAGAAGCAACAGAAAAAGTAGACAAATGGCAGAACCTAAATTACGTTTTCATTGTCATTGCCGCAGCGGTTCCAGTTATCATGACAATATCAATCGAAGTGCTTAGTTTGACTCATCTGGCGTCATTAATAGATCTGGTTTTTCCAGCGGGTGTGGGAGTTATAGAAAAGATTTTATCGAAAGCTTCAAAGAAAAAAGAAGCTTTACTCTCTGTATATTCTCCATATTCCACGCTTCTAAGTGACATCATTATTGACATATTCCAAAAAACCTATGCCTCAAACAGGAAAACGTATGAATCTAAATGGACAGATTTGAATAAGATTCTAATTAACGCAGGAATAGCCGGCTAATGTAGCGGTCGCTAATTCACCCATTAGAACCAAAAAACAAATTCAGCATGCTTACGTGGATGCACTTGTTTTGACCATATTAGAGGTTTGTCTATTTTGCCGAGCTTATGCCTTCTCTCAAGGCTGTTATCAGAGAAGATTCTGAGCGTAATTATTCACTAACACATCAAAAGAGGCTTTTCATCTAGGCAGACCTATCAGCCCTGTTAATACGAAGTGAAAAAGTTAAACAAGTCACGTACCCCAAGCTACCAAACTCATCTTTTCGATTCTTTTCAGCGGGTTCATGTTTGTTTTTGTTGGCATTTGCACTCATTCGTGGGCTAATGAACTTGTGTTCTCTGCATCAAGTTTATAGTGTTGTCTTCAAACTTCTTGTCTGTGCTGGAGGTCATAAGTTTGGGTAAGCGTAAGTGTGTGAGTTGCGGTGCTGATTTGGGCGATGAGGACGTTATGAAGATAATACTTGAGGACGGCTCATGTGAAGTGTTCCCCTTTTCTAGGTGCCCAAAATGCTTTATGAAAGAGTTGCAGGAGAGCACACATCGCAAAAAAGGCGGCGGTGACGATTTCTAACTTTAAATCTAGCAAGCACAGAAATATTGTATCGTACTTGATGGTTACTGGAGTGTGAAAGAACGAAAAAAGTCGAATTCGAACCAGCTGATTCCCTCCACAGAAACTGGGTAAACTACAAAAAGAAACACAACGTCAACGAAGACATTGAGGCGCTAAGTCAGCTGTTGAATTCTTCGCATATTGCACGTAACGAAGAAGAGGTTTTGGACGCACTTTATGATTCAACTTTAGCTGTCTTGGATTCAACAACACAACTGGACAGTGAACAGAAAACTCGTGCACTCTACTTCTCGTATAATCTGTGCTCATGTAAAGAATGCCAAAAAGAGTGCGGCGCACACATCAACAAGAAGCGTCAAATTCGCATATCAAAAAACTTCTTTCACAACACCCTAAACCAGGAGACGCCCCCGCCAATTGGGCTTCTTGAGCTGATGTACACCATACTCCATCAACTGTTGCACGGCATTTTCCCAGAACACAACGAAGAAACAATCAATGAAAAGACTGAACAAGCATGGAAAAGCGGCACAACCGAACTAGCAAAACAAAAACTGAATCGCATCAGTTAACCATAACACACAGTTTTGCACGGTTAGCTGGTTAGGAACCGAAGAAGATTAGAGCATTGGAGGGTGACGGAGCCGTTTTCTGTAGAGCATAACCGCCAGTAACGTTGCGGTCATGAATAAGGGCAGAATCATCCATGCTGGAAACTCGGGGACAGCCTCAGAGGCTACGATTTCGATGGTGTGACTGCTGTGAATGTAGCTGACGTGAAACGTGTAATATGCTTCGTTATAGGTTTGGCTGTAGTCATCGCCCTCCACCAAAGCATATCCATCAATGCTCAAGGAGAACGTGCCCCAAAGCAAACCGTCAGGAAACGTAATTTCACAGGAACCAGATGTTCCGGTTTTACCGGTTACATTTAGGCTCAACTGCTTTTCTGTTTGATTGAACTTGAACCCTAATATGGTGGAGCCGCTGTTCACCGTCACCGGGTAGGCATCGCTGTCAATATACGGATAGAACACCTGCTCTAAACCAACTCTCTGAAAATGAACGTTCACAGTTTCTACCGCGCCATCTTCACCAACTTCTGAGCCGCTAATTCTCCATTTAACGATTAAACCCGTCGACTTTTCCCAATAATAATTTTCAGAATGAGGCTGTTCATCAACCCAATATGTAAGATTCAGATGATTGACCTCCATCATTTCGTCCCCATACTTCAGGAGAACAGTTTCGTTTACAGAGAAAGCGCCTTCAGAAGTCCCATTCTCATTCACCCAATCCGGATATAACATGCCACCCGCATTGCGGTTTGCTGAAATAACAACGAATCCAGTGCCGTCTCCATCACTAACATTTACCCAAGATGTGCCTGTTTCTGTGGTTCCATTAAGCAGGTCCCTTTCGAATTCAAATGTAACGTTGGTTCCAGAAATCTTTTGAACCGTGATGGTTTCAAGGTAGTCAACAGTGAATGGTATGGACGTGGTTAAACTGCCATTACTGTCTCTTACAGTTCTACTGATCGCATAAGTGTAGTCAGCGGTCTGCCCAACAGCGACGCCAACGTTTCCTTCAGCTGAAGCAAATTCTGCGCCTGAAAAAACCATAACCACAAGCACGAAAATCAGCGGCAGAACAATTTTTCGGTTCA
>CAYVVO010000080.1:0-3013 GCA_964455275.1 uncultured Candidatus Bathyarchaeia archaeon
CATTGTATGATATGTGGCAACATGGCAGGTTCATTCATAATTCTGTATGATAAGTATTTCAATGTTTTTGTTAAATTTAAAGGTTAACGGATTTACCCCAAATTGCAGCGGCTTTTTGGGCTAGCGTTTGTATGTTGGCTCCCAGAGTTGCAGCCTCTGTTTCTTGAGTTCTCTTCGTTTTTTGTGCAGAAAACGGTACACTGTTCCGTGGAGGCTTCCCCTGATTAGCATAGTCACAGCTTCTCGCGCAATTGCGGCTTGATCAGGGTACCCAATTATCGAAATCGTGTGACCGTAAACCGAAATGTTTGCTTCACTTAACTCCTCGATGATTCTTCTGGTTTTGCCTTCCTTCCCGATCACTCTCCCCTTCAGCCTCTTCAGGTCAGACTGAGACTTGCCCACAGTTTCTCGAAGGTCAATAACCTCGAACACAACCTCGTCGTTGTCAAGCAGCCTGAACGCATGGTCTGGCGCGAAGCCTCTGCCTATAGCCTTAACCACCTCTTTGGCTCTGAAGAGAACCGTTGGGTCCTCGGCTGCTGCTGGAAGAGTTATCTGGACAGTTCCGTTTTGGCTGTCCACCTGCAAATCAACAGAAAGCTTCCTTTCGATAACTGCTTTTACGCTGCCTTCTGGACCAACAAGAGCCCCGATGCGGTCTCCCGGAATCTTGATGTAAGCTTTAGTTCCTTCCACCTGTAATCCTCTCGTACATTTCATCTACCGAATATATGGCTGAGTCTTTCCTCTTGAAATATTTATGCAAATTTTCTAGGTCTCTTCGCAAGAATCTGTCAGCCAGGGGATGCCCAGTTAACACGGACTGTGCAACATCGAAGATCACTGGTCTATCCTTCCAGATCATGATGTTGTATTCGCTGAGGTCCGCGTGCACCAAATTTCCTTTCTGATAGAGACGCTTTAAATAGGTTAGCAGAAGTCTGAAAACCTTTTTCGGGTCATTTAGAGTGGTTTCTCTTAGCAGGGGCGCACGGGTACCGTTCTTGCCGATAAACTCCATGATTAAAACGTTCTTTTGTATAGCCAAGGGTTCCGGAACGTTGACTTTGGCTTCTCGGGCGCGTCGCAGATTCTTGAATTCTTTTTGAGCCCAAACGTATATGAGGGATCGTGTGTCTCTGCGGACATGGGAGAATCTGGGGTCACCCTCTATGTATGGAATCATGCCCTTCTTGAAGTCCGCTGAACTGGTGAGATAGATTTTGATGGCTAACTCTTTTCCTTGCGTGTCTTTTCCCCAGTAGACTCTTGCTTCCTTTCCTGCACTTACAACTCCATGAATCTCATCGATGATTCCTTTGTTCATGAAGTCGTAGATGGTCATGAGGGTGGAGCGGTCGAAAACCTCTTCTATAACTTGGTAATCTTCGCTTCGCTTATTCTTCATCAACGACTCAATTTCGTAGGCTTTTTGCTTCCGATCGAGCCGTTTCTCCGCCCTTTCTCTAGAAGACACAACAAACCGCCCTACAAAACAATGTAATCCCCTATTCTATGGAATCCACTACAGGAGCAAGTGTGAATTTGATTACGATCTTCCGTTTTCTCCAAGGAGACACCTTTTGGAATAGGGGGCGCCTCTTCATATTTAGGTTTCTCTGCAACGGCTAGACCTGAATGCTTTTTGATAAGCTCTATATGGACGGCTGCAAATTGGTCTCTGGAATGCTTCCATAAAGGTGACCGAGAAATGAAGTTTGTTAAGCTAGACGAAAAGGGGTGGCTGGAGAGGCAAGGTTACTCTAAGCAAATCTTGCTATCCGAGGATGACCTGAAATCTGAGGGAAACATTGTTCAGGTCGTCAGGAACGAGGCGCACACAGAAATTAAGCCCCACTACCATAAGCGGATGATCGAAATTTATCACATTTTGAAGGGAAACGCTGTTGTTTTCTGCGGGGATACAAGAGTTAGAGCCCAGCCTGGAGACACGTTACTGTGCGAGCCCGGAGAGGTTCACGGCGTGGTCAACGATACAGATGAAGAGTTCCAGTTTGCTGTTTTCAAAATCAACGCAAACGATGAAGACATGTACTGGGCATAAATCTAACAGCTATCCTATATTTTGACTATCTGGGCGTGGGGGACGCCAGAAATTTCTAGAACCGCCTCAGGATGAACCAGCCCCTCTTCTATGGCTTTGTTCACGATGTTAGCTCCAACCAAGTTCACGATGGAGGATTCTTTCATGAGCTCAATGGCATCTTCCACAGGCATCTTTGGACCTTTATAGAATTCTTCCTTCACCTTGAAAACCAGTTTTCCATGCCTCAGAGTCTTCCCTAGCAGCTCCTCGTCGCAGGCTGCGAGAAGCACGTACTCTCCGCATTTCCGCAGATTGGTGTAGGCTTCCAAGGTTAAGAACTCTACACGGTTGATAGGGATGATCTTGCCCCGCAGGCTTCACATACCAGAAACAGGAAACGCCTCTCTTTAACGATTCTCGTGTCCGGACGACCGCAAACAGGGCAAACCACAAACTCTTTGACGTACCTATTGATTAGCCTCTCAAAGGTGTCATTGTAGAATTTTCCCTGAAAGATCGCTCGGTTTCTCTGCATGGTTGCAGCCGTTGCCATTTCTCCTGAAAAGAATTTCAGCACGTGACGGGGGTCACGGTTAAGGGCGTCGCAGACCTCCTTGAAATTGGATAGGATTGTGCGCATGCCGACGACATGACACCGAGGTTTCGGAACCTCAAACCGTTTGTGCTCACGTACCTCTGAAGGAAGCTGCGATTGGGCGCGTTCAAGCAATTCTCTGTAGTTCATTCCTAATTCCTACATTACACCTCTTTTGACCCAAATAAAAGCCCTTCCCTTTTTCTCCTCTTGTTCTTGATTGCAGTACTGAAACAGAAAATCCTTAAATCTTAACTTGACAATCGGTAAATAGATAATCATTGGAGGGCCCGTAGCTCAGTTTGGTTAGAGCGCCAGGCTCATAACCTGGTGGTCGCCGGTTCAAGTCCGGCCGGGCCCACCACAAA
>CAYVVO010000081.1:0-5519 GCA_964455275.1 uncultured Candidatus Bathyarchaeia archaeon
CGCGAGTAACGTTTTTATATCACACCTGATATCGTGTGTGATATCGCCTGTGATATTATGCTTAGTCGGTTTGCTGAACTAAAAGAGACGGTTCTTAAAGAAGTAGAAAAGTTCCGTCAGAAGGGAGCCGTAACCCCTGAGAAGGCGATGAGCATTGAGGAATTGGGGCTTTCACCGAGATTCAAAATGTTCTTGAGGCGTTCCCCAAGGCTGCTAGGTGTTTTCGTGAAGGTTGATAACAAGTACTACCTTTCAGAGGAACGGTTAAAGGAAATTGAGAATCAGCTTTCGGCTCGTCCCTTACAGCAATGGTTAAGGCATACAGCAAGCGTTCCCAAAGGGCTCCTCAGATTCTACACGTTCAAACTTTTGAAAGATAAGCCCATGTCTGGGTCGGAGATAATGGAGGAGATTGAAGAACAAACTGGTGGACGATGGAAACCCAGTCCAGGTTCGGTGTATCCCCTTCTGACTTGGCTTCGGGAGAATGGTTATGCTGAAGAGTTGCCTAGGGAAGTGACTGGAATTAAACGTTACATGCTTACAGAAAAGGGCAAAAAATTCTTTGAGGAGCATGCAAACTTCGAAGACAAGCTGCAGAAGAAGATGGAGCCTATGGGACCCCTGTTCTTTTTGCGGATGGGTCTTCACGCCGACGGATTGCAGAAACTTCAAGAACCCATCAAACGATTCTTTGAGGCGCTTTTTGATTTGCGGGTTGCTTTAACTGAAAATTTGACTGAGCAATCCTTAAAAGAGGTTGAGCAGTTCTTGACTGGCGCTTCCGAAAAAATTGAGCAATTAAATGAGAAACTTAGGAGTTGATGGTTTTGGCGACGCCCGTTGTTGAAACAGCAGACCTGAAAAAAACCTACATTCTGGGAAAGGTTCCGGTGAATGCGCTGCGGGGAGTGAACTTGAAGGTTGAAAAGGGCGATTTTGTTGCAATCTTGGGTCCCTCTGGAAGCGGCAAATCCACGCTTCTGAACATGATCGGCGCATTAGACAAGCCGACTGAAGGAAAAGTGTTCATAAATGGTGTGGATGTTTCCACATTGAATGATAATCAGCTGGCTGACCTGCGGCGAAGCATAGGTTTCGTGTTCCAGTTCTTCAACCTTATTCCCCGCCTCGATGCAAAAGGAAACGTTGAGTTGCCGCTGTCCATCGCTGGCTTGGACAAGAATGAACGACGAAAGCGTGCTGAAGAACTTCTTGAAACCGTGGGCTTGAAGGAAAGAATGAAACATAAACCTGCTGAGCTCAGCGGCGGTGAGCGCCAGCGTGTGGCTATTGCCCGTGCTTTGGCGAACAATCCCCGGTTTTTGCTGATGGATGAGCCTACAGGAAACATTGACTCCAAAACTGCGAAGGAGATTATGGGTTTAGTTAAGCGGCTGAACAAGGATGAGGGCGTGACCATAATTATGATTACGCATGATCAGCATTTGGCAACGCAGGCAAAGAAAATCGTGAAGATGCTTGACGGCTCCATAATTAAGGAGATTGATCAGCTATGAAGTTAGGCGACGTTTTCTCTTACGCTTTCAGTGCAATACGGTTAAGGAAACTTCGCGCAGGCTTAACCACCTTGGGCGTAGTCATCGGCATCGCAGCCATAGTTGCTTTACTATCTATCAGTCAGGGACTCCAAACGACCATCACTGATCAGCTGCAATCTGGATTCGCAACCGACACACTGATTGTTTCGCCCGGAAGTGGGGGAGGCATATTTTCTGGTGTGGGAGGCGGTATTGGCAGTTCAGGTTCAGATTTCAGTTTGGTGGTGACTGACACTCAGGTAATAGATGAAATTGAGGGTGTTGTCACTTCGGCAGCGGTTATTCAAGAGGTGGGCTCTGTCATGTCTGGAGACCGAACTGTGACGTCTTTGGTGGTGGGTGTAGATTTCGGTGTTTACTCAGAGATTTACGGCAGCACGTTTGTGGCGGAAAGCGGAGAAATACCGTTGAACCCTGACAATGATACGGTTGTGGTTGGAAAACGAGTAAGTGACCCCTGGCAAAATGGGACGATAGTCTGCAGCGTAGATGATGCTGTTGAAATCGTTTGGGCTAACACTACTGTCAGACCGCCAAAAAATGAAACACAGTTAGTTACTGTTGCGGCTGTTCTCGAAGAGGTTGGCGGTTTAAGCCTGACCGGTCCCTCAGACTCGGCGGTTTACATTCCAATCTCGCAAGCCCAGAGCTTCTTCGGAACCGATGAATGTGACCGTATCGTTGTGAAGTTAGCAAGTGAGGACGATGCAACAATTGAGGCTGTTTCGGAGGCGATAGAAGATGCTTTCAGCAATCAAGTTTCAGTGACTTCTGCAACAGCCGTGCTAGACATCATCTCAAGCGTGTTTTCCACAATAGAGCTTTTCTTGGCTGGAATTGCCGCAATATCGCTTCTGGTGGCTGGCGTGGGAATAATGAACATCATGATTGTTTCGTTGATGGAGCGCACCCGAGAAATCGGTATACTGAAAGCGTTGGGGATGAAAAGCCGAACAGTGCTTGCCATATTCATCAGCGAAGCAGTGATAGTTGGTCTGCTGGGGGCAGTGTTTGGTGTAGGCTTAGGCTGGCTTTTAGCGAACGTTGCTGCAAGAGTGTTTACTGGAGGAGGCTTTGCGGTTGCAGGAGAGCAAGGTGCAGTTAGAGGTCAATTTGCCATAACACCTGTCATCACTCCAACCGTGCTGCTGGGCGCTTTGGGCTTCGGCATCATAGTCAGCGTAATCTTCGCAATCTACCCCGCATGGAGAGCTTCGAGACTGAAACCAGTAGAGGCACTAAGATACGAATAACACAATCATGGTCTCTCTTGGTTTTCCAGAAAAAACACTGTTTTCAACAATGTACCTTTATTAGTCTCCTAATATGATTGCGTGTTTGTGGCGCTGGGAGTAGATTCGAATCTGTTGTTGATGGGGTTGTCTTTTGGGTTTTCGCTCTTTTGCGTAAGTTTGTTCATTGGGTTGTGATGCATTCCAGCAGTTTTGTGCAGAGAAGGCATTCTTCTGGAATGGGTTTGTCCTTGGGTAATTCGGACAAGTAACCAAAATGGTGGGGGCATTGTGTGTTGTTTTTTTCTGTTGGCGTTTGATTAGAAATTGCGTCCTTTATTTTTTCGAGTAATCTGTCTGAATGAACATTGGTGGTCATTGTGCTACCATCATTAGTGTTTTCAAAGGTTTTGCTTTGTATATAACGCCTGTGAAACTGGAATACGCATTTCAAGTAATCTAAAATTAACTGTAGAGAGCTTTTGTGAATGCCGATTCAAGTCTACTGCAGGCGAACAGTGTAAATCGGATGTTTTATGTTAATGATTGTTTTTCTTCTTTTTAACCGGGGGAGGAATTCTCCACACGTCAGGATTTTGGTATTTTACTTTTGGGTTGTCTTTATCAAAGAGGGTTTTTAGAAATGTTTCAAACTCTTCTTTTGAACGTCTCTTCTCTGACATTGTGTCTCTGTTAACTTCAGAATCTGGAGAAGCCATATACTGTTTATTTCAAACAACGAAATATGTCAAAAAAGAAATTATGCAACTTTCAACGTAAACAGGTGCGTTCGGTTCAATGTGCAGATGGATTCTGCTAACGAATGGCTTTGTTTATCAAGTTGATTTTGTTTACGACTTCTTTATTTTCGACTTGCGGTTTAGCTTCGTCTGCTGGTTTCTTTTTGGATTTGCAGGATGTGTAAAGATACCAGTTTGTTGTGTTTTTCATTCTTTGTTCTCCATTCGTTTTAACTAGCTTTGATCACAACGGTATATATTGAATATCACGATTTAATATATATGTTGATATTACGAAATTCGATATATTTTTGCTGGAAGAAGCTTCCTTTTTTAGAACTTTGTTTAGTAAGTCTTTAGAGTTGGGACAATGGGTTTCGGCTTTTCCGTGTGGAAATCAAACAATACGGTCAAGTTGATACGGAAGTATGTAAAAGAAAGAGTGAAAGAAAACCAGACTCTTAATGACCAACTCGAAAGATTGGATGCTCAACTAGAAAACGAGACAATCGACAAATACACCTATGAGCGGCTTAGGGATGTGCTTGAAATCAACTGTATCAAGCAACGAGAAGAAGCCCTCGAAAAAACCTTCCTAAAACGTAAATAATGTAACACGCATTCACAAACCCAAACAACCATTAACTTTTAATGTTTATCTGCCTGAGGGACAGCCATGAAGAATTCTGAATGCACAATTTACGTCATGTCGAAGCATGGATGGATACAGAAATATCGAAAAGGAAAGGACGGCTGGACCCAAACCAGCTCAAACGGCGCAGTGCGCTCTTTAAGTGCAGAGCAACTGCTTTCCCACATCCTTCCGCCTCTAGCGGGAATCGGACACTTCACCGTCCGAGTTGAACCAGACAATAGAACCAAAATTTGACCTTTCTCTCTATGCATGTAACCAATTCTAGGAAACTTCGAACAACAACTCCTTACTTTTCTTGCCAGCAATTGATATTACACCCATTTTTCTGAGGCAGTAAGTAATTTTCTGGGCTAACCTAACAGAAATCCCCAGTTTGGACGCCAAAACTTTGTTCGTGAAATATCCATCCAACCCTTTCGGTAGAAACTCTAGAAAATCTCGGCTGTCCTCAAAAACAATTCTGTCAAACACATTCAACAGCTTTCTGTCTTTAACGCTGACCCCTCTTCTCCTCCAGCTTCCTTTGCCATCATTACACCTTACCTCCTCCTCTTCAATCAGCAAAACCTCAAGCGAAAAATTCCTGTCCTTAATCAGACCGGGCGCATAGATCAACTCATAAAAAAGATCAGTCAATTTCCCCTTCTTCGGAGACTTTCTCCTCCTCACAAACTCGCCTGACCCAGACACGTGAACTATCCATTTCAGTTCAGCAATGGGATAAACCAGCCGGACCTGATTGTTTAGAAGCAGTTTAATCAGTTTCTTTTTGACAGCAGAAAAATTTTGGGTCTGAATCTCGATTAAAAGCTCGCCTCTAAGGACGTCAACTATGAAATCCTCTACTTTAACCTCAAGTTCATCTCCTGAACCCCTGTACCAATGTTTAATTTCGGAATGCAGAGAATACTCAGTCATCAAATACCCAAACAACAAAAACAAATAATAACATTGTTCAAGCTTCTGGGTTTGGGGGCTAAAATTTAATGCCAAACCCACAACGTTTTCTGGTTCATGTGGGATTCGTGGCGCCGCGAGTCAGTCTAAATTCACGTTCAAATTTAACGCGAGAACCTGTCTCAATGTAACCCGCTTTGATGGTTTCTGGGGAATTGCAGGGACGGCAGCATTGAAAAATCTTGGTTATCATTACATGGTTCAAAGCAATCTTGCCCAATCCTTTTGTAGTCACCTATGACAAAACTTAAATGTGTGTAGTCACCTCAAATTTCTTATGCACTTGGAGATTCGCGAAAGAAACGGACACAAAAAGTATTACTTGGCACATTCATTCAGGGTTAAAGGCAGCGTCAGAAAAATCAGAGTTTAC
>CAYVVO010000082.1:0-3312 GCA_964455275.1 uncultured Candidatus Bathyarchaeia archaeon
GCTGGAACCTGTTCCTCCGACAGCTCTGACGCCGAATCGTCTGGCTGATAATTCTTGATTGGGTAGATTGCTGGTCGGAACATGTTTTCGCTGCCGTCAACAACCTCGCAGCTGAAACTGACATTCTTAACTGGCGTGTACTTCAGTTTTCCATGCGGTGCATCTATCTCCTCATACTTTCTCACAGCATTGTACACGAAACGCCTATCGTTATAGCGCCCCCGATGCTTTCTTGCGTGGTCAATCTTTTTGGTGAAAACATGCGAGAACACGCCCTCACCTGCAAGCCTGTTAACCGCAGCCTCTAACTTCTTGAAGTTCATGGAACCATAAACCACAAGGTCAATGTCAGAATATTCAGAATGCATATCCAAGCCAACAGACCCGTGGATACCAAAATCTTGGATGGGCACCTGCGATTCTGTGGAGAGCAGCGAAACCAGCTCCACAGTCTCTTCCTGCAAAGCATCTCTGTTTTCTTTTTTGAATATCTCACTTAGGCACTCGCCCGGCAAATAAACCCGCTCTATGTGGTCCAGCGGAACGCTTAACACCTCTTTGCCCCTGAAGGGACAGCAATACAGGTAATGAGGAAAGCTGCTTCGAAAAGTCTCCAGAAACTTCTGATAATTCTGGGCTGTGTACAGTTTCTCCGGTCTGGACAGTTCCAAATTTCCGAGCTTCCACTTCTGCTTAAGAAAACGTATAGGGAAATGATGCGCCAGGCTGGAGGGGATGTACTTTAGGAAGGCGAAAACCCGATTGTCTGGGTGCTCGTATCCAAAAACGTAGAAGATGAAGCCCTCTTTGGTGAGGAGGGTTTCGCCGTCTCTGGGAATCCAATCTTTCGTTGCCAAACCATTCATCCTCAAGTTAAGACAGCAACTTTGCAGCCTATATTCGCCTTTAAACATTCCTGAAATGTAGCTGACTAAAAAAAGAGGATTGGGGTTAATCCACAAAGTTTGTGGCTCACAAAAAGGCGGAGCCACGAATTTACTGGTCGACGTAGGTGGTTTCGGAGGTTACTGAGGTTCCGTTTGCTGTTATGGGGTAAGCTCCACACGTTTTGCATACGGTGGCGTTTTCGGGGACGTTAGAATTGCATTGGGGACAGGTTCTAGCATCAGGGTCTTCGGGGTGGGGTACACCCACAACGTCTCTGTAGGCTTCATAGTAAACCAGCTGCTCCTTATCTCGGATGGTGACCCTGTCTGTTTCCAGAATCTTCTTCTTTTTAGCAGCAAATTCTGAATCAGAAATCTTCTTTGCCATGAACTTGGGAAGAATGGTGGTACCGGAACCAACTTCAATGGGATTCTTGTCTCTCCATCTGACCTCCGGCGGAAGCACATCCTCGTAGGCTTTGCGGAGAATCCATTTGCCCCAAACTTCTCCCCTCTCCTCCTGAACGTTATATCTTGGGTCCATACTCATGGCGAATTTCTGGACTTCTGGGTCCAAGAAGGGGGCTCTAACTTCTATGCCTAAAGATTTTCCAAGAGGAACCGAGGAGAACGCCATTATGTCCCACATTCTCTTCAACTTGTCGCTTAGTTTTTCCTTGTTTCCTACATATCGGTAATACATGTGATAACCCGCGAACAGTTCGTCTGCTCCGTCTCCGGTAATCAGTTTGGTTGACCCATAAGATTTGGCAAACTTCAGTCCGATTGTGATGGTGATGCTGTTGCGGACCTCCATGGGATCAAAGGACCCCAAAACTTTGACGACATCTGGAATTGCTTCGAATATTTCTTTTTCATCGAAGAGGTTAATGTAATGTTCAATGTTCAGTTGCTTAGCCATCAGCTTAGCATATTTCAGGTCCAGCGCGTTGGCCTGTTTGAATGCGCAGGTGAATCCTCTGATGCGAACATATTTTGATACGATAGTTGCCAGGATGCTTGTGTCTATGCCCCCGGAAAAGAGCATGTCTTCTGTCAGGTTTTTCTTTACGGACTTTTCAAGTAGTGCCCGCAGTTCAGCAGCGACTTCGTCTACGTTTGCTAAGATGTCTTTTTTTTCTGCAGCTCCCATGCCATACACCTTTATTCAATATAGCATGCAAATATTACAGTTTTATATATAAACGTTTTCCCGTGGCTGAAGAAAATCCCATTTTAGCAGGTAATAAATGAACAAACATTCATAAAAACACTCCCCCGTTGACTGCGCAAACAAACATTATCAAGGTCATTAACAGACTGAAATAAAGGCAACCGTTAATAGACAACCAAAATACTTATTCAAACTCAATCTGAAAGGAAACATTATGGAAAATCACTCTGACTGGAAAGCGAAAACAGCATTCCTATGTTACCTCACATTGGCTGCTGGACTTCTCGTGGGAAGCATCATAGTGGCAATCATACTGTTTGGGTTGGGACTCAACTTTCAGGAATCGAGTTTTCCAGTTGCCATCCTATCTCTTCCAATCACTGAGGGCATAATCCTCGCAATCACGCTTCTGTTTGCCAAATATGAAGGTGCAAGTTTACGAAAACTGGGTTTGAAAAAGCCAAGCCTCAGAATAATAGTGATTGTGTCCTTTGCTGCAGTGCTTCTTCTCTTTTTAGCTGGAAGCATTTCTTTAGTTGAAGAAGTTGTTCTTGGTCCAGACCCAGAGGCGGAACTTCTTGTAGAGGCATTACTGCCCAGAGACTCGTTACAATTGATTGCCCTAATTGGCATCTCATTAGCCCTAGTTGGACCAGTTGAAGAATTAGCTTTCCGAGGTTTTGTGCAGAGAGGATTTGAAAACTCGTTTGGGAAGACGACGGGTCTGGTGATTGCCTCTGTCTTGTTTGGTCTCTTGCATGGACTAAATTCTTTGCGGTCTATCCTTCCAGTAACTGTTGTCAGCCTGTTTCTGGGTTATATCTGGCAGAAAACTGACGGAAACACCGTCGCTTCAGCTTGGATGCATGGACTTTACGACGCGTTAGCCATAGCAATAACATATTTCGCTTATGTGTAAAAGTTCAAACCCGTCTCGGTTAAGTATAATAGTGTCTTTTCGAGACTGTTGAAAGTATGCGGGGCTTCAGGGACAGGGATTTCCTTCAAACCAATGAAGACTTCATTTTTTGTGTAGTTGGCCCGTTACATCCGCCCGAAAGGGTCATCTCATACATCAAGTACGTTCCCTCAGAGTCTGGCATCTGGGGAAAAGACGAAAAAAGGTTCAGCAGAATATTACAGAAATACACGATTCCGAATCTGCTGGAAACCTTCAGCTATCTAGAGACTAACTATCCCCATTACCTGTTCCATTCCCCAGCGGACAACATCACCATAACCGCAGTTCCC
>CAYVVO010000083.1:0-1797 GCA_964455275.1 uncultured Candidatus Bathyarchaeia archaeon
TTCCTAGCGACCTCCATGGGGTACATCTCTTTTTCGCTTAGGAGTTGGAGAATCTTCCAGCTGAGTTTGTTCAGGACAGATCTGAGTCTCTCAGGGTCTTCGAAAATCGTTATGTCCTTAGCCGTGAACTGTCTTTTTTCGCTGCTGAGCAAATGCTTCTTTTTCATAGCCGTAACTATTACTGAATCCCCTATAAATATTATTTTAACGGTTAATGACCGCGACTTCTGTCACCGCTAGGAAACTGTGTTAACGGTATAACATTGATTTGACACGGTTGAACTGGTGTAATCTCCTTTACGACTGACTTCTCATCCAAAATTACCGCCTTCAACCATCACATCCTTGAGTTTCAGCCCCGCATACCTGCCAAACTAGCTTTCATTTAAGTTTGGGTATTGAATGACCCAAACACAAATAGGTTTTTCATCTTTTGTCTATGCGTTAACGGCAAATCAGTTATATTTCAAATTCACATAGATGTCGCCCAAAAATCTTTGCACGACTCAGTTAATGGTTAATTTTATTAGAAGCCTAGAGTGTAAAGAAAAATGGATGATTAACCTGACAATTAATGAATCATTTGCCCCAGTCATTTTTCAGTTGTGCATAGGCGGAATCGGCGGATTTTTGATAGGTTACGCCATACGGAAATTCGTTAAAATTGCCTTGATTATCGGAGTGCTTGTCTTTTCTCTGATATTTTTGGCTTACACAAACGTGATCAACGTAGATTACGGTGGACTAGCCGAAATAGCGTCAAGTTTCGTTAGCGCCATTAATCCGGCGCTAGACGTGTTCACTCCTCTCTTGGCGCACATTCCCTTCATAGTCAGTCTTCTCATTGGCATATTTCTTGGATTCACAAGGGACTAATCTCTATTCGCTGTTTGATGCGTTTAGCCTAGAGAATGTGTTCGTTCAGTCTCCGCTAAGTCATCGGGTCTTTTCTGATGTACTTCTGCATTTCTTGCCATATGGCTTTTATGTCCGCCACTTTTCCAACTATGGGACCCATTTTTTTGCTGTACGTTTCGATGTCCAAGATTCCCCTCTTTCGTAATACTCCCTTTTCACCATATTGCATTGATCGGATGTCTTCGATTCTCTCTGTGATGATTCTGTCCTTTTTGAACAAAACTCCCCGTCGTCTATGAAGCAGTAGTCGTTGATCAGTTATGTACAAGAAAAAATGGTCGTTAAGACTTTCAATCCTGTTGCTCTGAAACACTATCGTTTCTCCGGGATAAAGGAAGTCTGTAAGAACCAAATTGCTCTCCTTCTTCTTGTTAAGTTTCTGGATTCATATTTTTTGTGGTTAAAACATGTGAAACCTGATGTTTTATAAGATATGATGAGCCGCTAAGACCAAAATTTTAACGGGTCATCTTCAATACATCCATCATTCCTTGGGAACCATTAAGATTTCTTTTTTATCTTTAAAACAGGTTTCCTAAAAACGTTTATAGACGCCTTCTGGGTTAAGTAAAGCAGCAATCGGATTGCTATCTACATTGTTACGAAACATGAGGAATGAGTTATGTGTGGAATATTCGGGTGCGTCTTACGAACAGGTGAAGCCGCATCGACAATTCATGAAGGCCTAAAGAAGCTTGAGTATCGAGGCTACGACTCCGTTGGAATCGCGACACTTCAAGGCAGCCAACTGTTTATAAAGAAAGATAGCGGAAAAATTGACAGCGTTCACGCAATACACAACCTCGACGCCCTTCCAGGCAGACTAGGGATTGGTCACACACGATGGGCAACACACGGCGCACCATACAAAGAGAATGC
>CAYVVO010000084.1:0-1726 GCA_964455275.1 uncultured Candidatus Bathyarchaeia archaeon
GCGTGTTGTCCGCGTCTGCGCGGACTAGAGCTATATTGGACAGTTTTTTGGTGCGCTTCTTTGCTTCCCGAATAGCCTCTGAGGACAATTCTATGCCAACCAGAAGCCCCACTCTTTTGGTGATATACTGGAATAGAAATCCTGTTCCGCATCCTAGGTCTAGAACAGCCTCGTTTGGCTTGAGTTCTGTGATGCTGAGGGCGTCTTCTATTTTGGCGTTCTGTTCACCCAAATATTGTACATCGTAAATTGCTGCCTGTTGGTCGTAGTGCCGCATGGCTCCACGTTTTTCTTTCCATTCCCGCATGCTTCTCAGAACTTTTATTTGTGTTCGCTCTTCTAATGGTTTCTGTAAGTAGTAACTATAGAAATTATCGGATTAATCCTGGGCGTCAGTTATGGTTTTGTGGCAGTTGCCAAAAATTCAAAAAACCCCAAAAATGAGTTGCTTTTGCATCTGTTATTAGCGAAGAAAATAACAAATTTTAAATATTCTTACAGAGAAGAATCTTTGCTGAAAAGCCTCTATTAGGTGGGAGTATTTTGAGAAAATCGTCAAACAAAACCAAAATGATTGCTGTTGCCTCTTTAACGCTCTTGATTGCCCTAGCTATACCGATGATAAACGCCCAAACTGCAGCCATAACGTTTGATCCAACAAATGCCACGCAAGGCGATTCCGTCACAGTTGAGGGCACGGGTTTTGCGGCAACAAAGGCAGTGGGCATAGGGTTCGGTGCAGAGGTAACTGTTACTGACGAAGCCCACGACATTCCTGAACCCTCTGGTAATGGTCCGTTCACAGCTATACTAAATCATTACCCGATCAAACCAGGTTCCTTTAGCTTTCACTGTGATGTTAGTGATGTAACATCCGATTATTACGATGATTATGGCAATGGAACGCTGAACACCTCAAGCACCTACGCTCTCGACCCCTTTGTAAATTATGTAACAGGCGAATTTGGTCGTTCTACCAATAGTCCATGGGATGGCTATATTGTAGTGTTTTACGCCAACTATACTTACTACGAGTATGGCGTGACCCCCGCTGCAGGCGTAACCACAGACGGCGCAGGCGTTTTCACAGCCTCAGTTACCGTGCCCAATGTATTAGGAAACTACACCTTCACTGCAGTAGATGACCAAGGAAACTTTGCAACTAGTACCCAAACCATTGAAGTCATTCCAGAGGGTCTAACTTTCGGGGTAATGGTGTTACTGTCGTCTGTCGCAGTGCTAGTTGGTTCCCAGTATCTCTGGAATCGGTCAAGGAAACGAGAGAAATAAGTTACGCTCGATGATGCTTAGGAGATTTGCACTCCAATCTCCCCTTTTTTTATTTTTAGGCCTATTCTTTGATTAGCATTAAGATTGGCAGCGATTTTTCTCAAAAAAGGGGGAAGTTTGCGGGTAACGTCTCTAATGTTCACTTGAATTGACTTTTGAACGAATGCACGCTATGGCGTAATTTTTATCGTTAGCATAATTGTTTTATAGTTCAGCCTTTGGTCTTCAAACAAGGTAAATTATCCGTTGCTTTAAATCAATATGGAAGGATGATGTTTATGAGTAGTCAACACAAAAACATTAACACGAAAACGTTAATAATCATGTTAAATGATCTAACCGCTAAAACTTCTATTAAATCTAAAAGTTTAAGGTTTAACCGTTAATCATCTAAAGATTGTTGGCGGTCATTGTGTCCAGTCGAAAGCCCGTGGTT
>CAYVVO010000085.1:0-1492 GCA_964455275.1 uncultured Candidatus Bathyarchaeia archaeon
TTTAATGAATCCAAAATCTATACACGCAATCTCCAGTAAAATCCATCCTTTTCTGTTTTAAAGCCTTTTTTGAGCTTTATCTTCCAGTATGAAAACATGATTTTTCGCATGCCCAGCATTAACTTTAAAACATGTGAAACACGCTAATCTCTGATTAACTTTAAATCAGGGGTAGCCTCTAGTTTCTGTTTGAGGGCTTGATCATCAAAAAGAACTGAAAATGCTTGTTTATGGGTGAAAATGGGATGGTTTTACGGGTTTTCAACACGATGAGCGGAAAGATGGAACAGTTTAAGCCATTAAAGAACAAGCATGTTGGGGTGTATGTTTGTGGACCCACAGTTTATGATTGGGCTCATCTGGGTCACGCCAGAACATACATCGCTTTTGACGTTATTGTTCGGTGGCTGGAGTTTAAGGGCTACTCAGTATTCTACGTGCAGAACATAACCGATGTGGGTCATCTAACCCCTGACACTGCTGAGGACAAAATTGGGAAACGGGCGAAAGAGAGAAAAGTTGAGCCCATGCAGCTGGTTGAATTTTATATGCGCGAATACTTCAGAGACCTTGACTCGTTGGGGGTGAAACGTCCAGACATTTCTCCCAGAGCCACAGGGCACCTCATCGAAATGATTGAAGCAATCCAGACTCTGATAAAGAAGGGGTACGCCTACGAGGTTAACGGAAACGTGTTCTTTGACGTGTCCAAACTGGACGATTACGGGAAACTCTCCAAAATCAAGCTTGACGAAATGCTTGAGGGCTCCAGATTCGAGGTTCATCCGGACAAGAGGAACTCCAGAGACTTTGCGCTTTGGAAACGGGCTGAGCCGAACACGGTTCTGAAGTGGTGGAGCCCATGGGGCAACGGTTTCCCAGGCTGGCACATCGAATGTGCAATCATGGGTTTGAAGTATCTGGGAAGCCAGTTTGACATCCACGGCGGTGCTCGCGACCTGATTTTTCCCCACCACGAAAACGAGATTGCCCAGAGCGAGGCTATAACTGGAAAGAAGCCCTTTGTCAAGTATTGGCTGCACACAGGTTTTCTCTCTATTAACGGAGAGAAGATGTCGAAATCGTTAGGGAATTACATCACTGTCCGGGAGGCGCTGAAGAAGTATGATGCTGAGGCTATAAGACTCTTCGTCTTGTCCACGCATTACCGAAATGAAATAGATTTCACTGACAAGAAGCTTAAGGGCGCTGAAGCCAGCTTGAATAGACTCTGTAACACTGTGGGGTCTCTAGAGGATGCCATAAAAACTTCAGAGAAGCGAGAGCTGAATGATGTGGAACAGAAGTTCAGCGAGAATGTGGAGAAGCTTAGAGGCAAATTCACAGAGGCTATGGATGAGGACTTTAACACTCCGAAGGCTTTGGCTGCCCTCTTTGACATGTCGAAGGAGATTAACAGATTTCTGGATGAACATAAACAAGTGAGCGCCAAGATTCTGGAAAGGACTTATGACTGTTTTTCGGAGCTGGG
>CAYVVO010000086.1:0-1774 GCA_964455275.1 uncultured Candidatus Bathyarchaeia archaeon
CGGAGGACACACCGGCTTCGCTTATGCGTTAGCCCAGAGGCTAAAAGAAAAAGCATCCATGCTTTTTTTGATTCCAGAAGGAGACAATCTAAGCTACGAAAGATTAAGCGGGTTCGGCAAGGTTGATTACATACCAAAGCCGCGTGGAGCCAAAACACCCACAGCAGAGTTCACATGCAATTTAGCCCGAGCCTTCGCAGTTTCCATGAAAAAAGTAACAAGAGACTTCGATGTTGCGGTGAGCACAGGCAGCAACTTTTGTATCCCTCCCGCATTCACGGCTTTTTCAAAGAGAATACAAATAGTCAACATTGAAGGAGGAGTTCGTTTTACGCGGGCATCACTAACTGCCCGTATTCTGCAGCCCTTCTCGGCAATCACGGCTTTACAGTGGTCTGAGCAAAAAAAGTTGCTGAAAGGCACAGTTGTTGGTCCCCTGTTTCACAGACCCGAAATTAAGCCTTGGAATGGAGGCTACATACTGGTGACTGGCGGAACACTGGGGCACAAGCAATTATTTGATGCAGTAAACGAAAGCAACCTAAAGAACATAGTTTTGCAGACCGGAAAAATCAACCCTGAACCCTACAGGAAGCGTCATCCCGAATGGAAAATCATGCGCTACTCCTCAAAATTTCCTGAACTTCTGGCAGGAGCAGAGCTTATTGTAACCCATTTTGGTTTCACCGCGCTAGAATCAGTTGCTTACCAGAAACCCGCAGTTATGGTGCTCAATCCAGAGTGGAAACGCACGGTTGGAAAAGCAGACGCAACAATCTTCGCCAAAAAAGTGGGTGCCACTTTTCTTTCAGACGTTACTTTGGAAAGTTTATTGGATGCCATAGAAGAGGCGAAGAACAACAAAACTCCAGTGTTGAAAGATGGTGCTAAAGTTTTAGCGGAGATGGTTTTGAATCTCTGAGAAAGCAGCTACACGTTTGACGGCTTGTTCCCTTTATTTGGTGTTGCTGTTTTTTCGAAATGGAAAACATTTAAATCCTGTGAAACATGGTTACCCAGTTTAGAGGCATATGTAATGTCAAAGAAGGCTTCACGTGGACTAACTTATGAATGCGTGAAATGCGGCGCCAAAGTTAGAACAGAAGAGCTTGAGCTACGCGGTGGAGGAATAAAATGCACCATTTGCGGTTACCGCGTTCTCAAGAAGAAGAGACCGCCAGTAGTGAAGCGGGTCTCCACAGGATAACTTCGGGTTTTTGGCTAAACAAAGAAAAAGCCTAAACAAACTCTATTCAGGGGTAGTGACCATTATGATTCCGAAATACATGTTCCTAACAAAAGGCGTAGGCACCCACAAGGAGCAGTTAGCATCCTTCGAGTTAGCCTTACGAAGCGCAGGAATCCACAGATGCAACATAGTAACTGTTTCAAGCATAATACCACCAAGATGCGAACTAACCTCCAAAGAAGAGGGGCTAAAAAAGCTACAACCAGGAGAAATAACTTTCGCGGTTCTGTCCAAAAACGCTGTTAAAGAGCCTCACCGGTTAATTGCAGCATCTATTGGAGTTGCGATTCCGTCAAACAAGGACAGTTATGGGTATCTCTCTGAGCATCATTCCTTCGGTCAATCAGCCGAAGCAGCGGGAGACTATGCAGAGGATTTGGCGGCAACGATGCTGGCGACAACAATGGGGATTCGCTTCGACTCTGACAAAGCTTGGGACGAGAAGAAGCAGATCTTCAAAACCAGCGGAATGATCATCAAAACCAGCAACATAACGCAGTCAGCGAAGGGAGAAAAAACTGGTCA
>CAYVVO010000087.1:0-12552 GCA_964455275.1 uncultured Candidatus Bathyarchaeia archaeon
GGATAATCAACCTTCTCTGCAGAGGTGCCAAGCAACGTTGTCACTTTTGCGGTTACCTTCTGTCCTGGAAGAGCGGCTCCATCCAAGTAAGTTAGGGTTGCAGTGTCTCCCTGATTCAGTGATGCAAGACCATCTGACACCGTCACACCAGTGATAGTACAGTCCACAAGAACATCATTTATGTAAAGGGAACTTAACTCGTCAATCTGCACCATGCCTTCACCAACATTCTGTACATACACAAGTAAGTCACTCCCACTGTTGGCTATGCTCTGTATCATGATTGCTTGCCCTGACCTTTCGGTTGACAAGCCAATGTAGCCCATAACCCACGCGTAAACCACCAATGAACCGGCAATGGCAACGGCAATCATCATCAAGACAGCCAAAACCGGAGAAATAGCCTTAACGTTCCGCCTAATATGCCTCTTAATATGCTTCAAATCTATCCTACCTTCAATCAAAGTTATGGATATGGAACAACCTTATTCTCGTATAAAAATGTATGGCAAAAAAGGGCATCTATAAACGAAAGGCAAAAAGTTCTGAAAAACTGGTCGTTGATTATGAAAAGAAGGAAAACAAGAGCCATAGAATCTATGCAAACTACACAGGTAGTAGCGTTAAGCTGCACGCAGCAGTGTTAGCCCTTTTCGTCATCATTCTGAACACAACCGTGTCACCGACAGGAGGCTGATACTTAACATCAATAGGGTCTGAATCATAATCTACCGTAACTTCATCACCAACAGGGTCAGTCATATTATCTATCGTAATGTTCATTTGACGCCCAGCCCCAACATGAACTACATCCAACCCAAGATCAGCATACAAATGCTCGGTATCCGTAATTATCCATAACCGAGACAAAGACACATCTAAACCACCAACATTAACAACCACCAACCAAATATCAGTCTCGTTAGAAAAAACGTCCATCCTAATCCCCGAATTCATCCTGTCAGCAACAACCTGATCCATCTGACTGGTAATCTGATTATGCCACAAAAACACATTCGAAAAGAAAAAGAACAAAATAATCAAAAACAATGCAGTCCCAACAATCTCCGAAGCACCTTTCTCATCCTTCAAAAATCGTCTCATCATAAACCCACACATCCCCTAAACCTCCGGTTCAAAGTAATCCCTCTCCACAATTGTGCCTCGCTTAGTAACAAACCTGAAAACATAGACGGATTTTGTATCAACATCCCAATCCGCCCATAAGGACAGATTGTACTTTGCACGCGAAAACATCAAAATGTCCACAGCTCCATTCCCATCAAAATCGTCAAGCTCCATAGCACTAGCTGGATAAAAAGTGAAATTCACGGGTAAACCATTAACAAAAACCGATTCCAACTCAACCTCAATTTCGCCGTAATTGTATAACCAAACATCAACACTTCTCCTATCGGTAGTGTTGAAAAACACATCCTCGATCTCCAGCAACTCCATAACAGAGCTTCCCCTACCACTCTGATAGTCACTAACATACCCAACAAAAAACGAAAAAACAGCACTCATCCCAATAACCACTATCAACACCAAAATGACTGTGCTAAAAACCGGAGAAAGCGCCCTCTTGTTCCCTCTAAACTTCCTCAAATCAAACCACCAATTATGATGTCTAGATCGCTCCAGTTTGGAGGAATCGTAAAGAAGAATATGACATACCCAAGGACCACTAGAATTATGGCATACTTTAACCCAGCCGAAGTCCTCCGCGTACCTATTTTACCTGACATTAATCCACCCAAAATCGCAGAAACCATCATAGTCCTGTAGAAGAAATTAGTGAACTCCTCAGGCGATAATAGGGGCTCTACCTCCAGCGCTCCAGTATACTCCTCCAGTGGAATAAAGAATGTTTGCAAAAGTATAATCGAAGTGAACAGGTAAACAAAGAAGGCAGCAAAAATAATTATAATGTAAGGCCTCATCTGAGTTGTCGTATCTTCCTCCAACTCCCTCATCTCCTCCATAAAACCAGCCGTAGCAGTGAAAACCTTCCGCACCTCACCACCAGAACGATTCGCCTCCAAAAGCAAAGCACAAAACCTATTCACAACATTCGACCCAATGCTGTCTCTGAACCTCTGAAGTGCATCCTCAAAACTCAAACCCCACGACATGTTGACTGTGAGCTTCCTCACTTCCTCCGCCAATGGTGACTTAATCATCTCATCTTCTACCGCTCTCTCAAATCCCTTTATGAAAGTCAACCCAGTCTCCTGAATCTCCGAAACACCTCTAACCAAAACAGGCATCTGCTTCTCGATACCGTTCAGCCAACGAGAATGGATTGTGTCAGCAATCGCCGAAGGAATTGTAACAATCAGAATAACAGCCAACAAGACTTCGTTGAAATACACATCCAATTCCAACGGCCAAAGAAACATCAACAAAAAGAAAAAAACAGCAGCAACAATTGAGGAAACAGCAGCAACTATAATTTTTGACTTCTTTGTTATTCTTCCCACACAATCACCTCAAAGGCGTTATACTATCCACCATAAAAATCAAAAAAGCAACACCAGTTGGCAAAACCACAAAAGTAAGCAAATTCAACAGATCTTCAGGACTAAGAGCTCCCAGACTAATTGCTCCCCCAATGTAAGACATGACAGTCAACATAATGATCAACATGAGCGGAGCAGCAACCATAAAAGCAACATAGCTTTCCGCAATAACCCCCAAATTATCGAGGAACCGTTTAATCTTCCCCACCTGCTCCTCCTTATACTTCCTCGCCTGCTCACTCAAGTAATCCGCAAGATCACCACCCATATTGGAAGTTGAAACTACGCCATTAAGCATAGCCCCAAATCTTTTAGATGGTGAAACATTAGAAATCCTCTTAAGAGACGAATTGAGGTTAGCTCCCATCAACTCAATTTCTCCAATTATCTCTGTCACTTCCTTGCTAACCGAGTAATCCTTCCCCACCCTCGCCAAAGAACGAAAAACATTCTCAGGCGTCATACCGGAACTAGCCAGAACAGCCATAAAATGAGCAATATGCGGAAGATTAGTGTCAATCTTACTTCCTCTCGAATACGCTTCTAACGACGGAACTGAATATCCAATAGCAAACGCGATTAAACTGGCTATAAAACCCACAAACAAAGAAAAAACGACTCTGTCAATCACCAAAGAAAAAACGATTCTATCCACTATTGAAATATCCAAGAGATAAAGAAAAAGATAACAAAAACCGAAAGTCGCAAAAAAAGTAACAAATGTAGTAAATGTAAGCAACCCAACATAAACTCGATAACCGCTTTTCATGCTTGCTTTAGCTAAACTTATTTTGAGGCCGCTATCTTTGGGTAAGAATCTTTTAGGAACAAGTTTCACAAATTTAAGCGAAACCCATTCTAGCCTACGACCCACCCTCACATGCCTCCTGGAAAACAAGTTCGGGTTGCTCATAATATTTTCTTGTAATATCCGAAACTTCCCGGAAATTCCTTATATTACGTTTAACCATCCACTCAATAACCTTCGCTCTCTTCTCAAGCTCTATTCTCGCTTCCTCAGGGCTTATACCGTCTCTTGCAGATAGTCGCTCAACAAGATAGCTTCTTCCTGTGTACTCAAAAGCACTGGTATTTGCATTCCACTTGAAGACGTTATTTGTGAGAATTTCTTTAGACTGTGGATCCAATCCAATAATCTCTGTGACCTGAACTGCTTTCCTACTTGACCCCTGCTTGGCTTTGATTCTCCTCTGAACAATTATAATATCTATACCAGAAATCAGGGTCCGCGGAATATTCATGGGTTCAGACTCTAACCGGTAAACTGCAGCCTTAACAGATTCAGCGTGTAAAGTTGACATTCCCAAGTGACCCGTACTGACCGCCTGAAACAGCGTATAGGCTTCTTGACCCCTAACTTCCCCCACGATAATATAATCAGGTCTTTGTCTCAAAGACGATTTAAGCAAATCAAAAAGTGTAATATCCGACTCCTCAGTGCCAAGACCAAAATGAGTCCTCGTATTTGATGGAACCCAGTTTTCATGCGGAAGATTAAGCTCTGGCGTATCCTCAATTGAAACAATCTTAAGATCCGGTTTAATAAACATGCTCAAACAGTTAAGTGTAGTAGTTTTTCCAGAGGCAATTCCTCCACAAACAAGAGTCGATACCCTACTTTCTGCAGCATACCATAGGTAAGCAGCCATTTCAGACGACAAAGTGTTAAACTTCACAAGATCCACAATAGTCAACGGATCGGACCTGAATTTTCTAATAGTAAATGTGGACCCTCTCCGTGTAACCTCTTTTCCGTAAGTCAAATGGAGCCGACTGCCATCAGGAAGTGAAGCATCCAACATGGGTTGTGCAATTGAAATGTGCCTACCACACAAGTAAGCCAACCTTAAAGCAAAAGAATCCAGCTCCTTCATATCATCGAAGCGCAGGTTAGTTGGAATAGATTGATAGTCCCTGTGCCACACATAGAAGGGCGTCTTGAATCCATCACAAGAAATATCTTCCAACAAATGATCACGCATAAGCGGATCTATCTTTCCGAAACCATAATTGTCGCGGATAACGTAGTAAAGCAGCTTCTCCTCGGTAAGTTGATTTAATTTGAAGTGCTTTTTAAGCAGATGTCTGCATTTTTCCTCCAAATAATTCTTGGCTTCCTCCTTCGAATCCAGCTCCTCAATACTCACATCTAGGACTTCAAGCAGCAAATCCTTCAAACGATTGAGGAACGACACTTCATCTTCATCAAGTTGTGGCTCTTTAACAAGATAGGTCAAGTTACCCCGAATCTTGTGGCGAACAATCGTCGCATAGGCAAAGGGTGCATTTAATGGATATTCCTGAATTACCTCCAAATCTTCGTCCAGGGGGAGATTCCGCAAACTTCTCTCAATTTGTTCTCTAATTTCATCAGAAGTGTAAGTCTTCTCTTTCTTTCTGCGCAGTCTAAGTCTGCCTAGCTTGGACTTCTTAGGCGAACTTGATTTAGGCTTTTCATTTTCATCTTTTTTTCTGCGCAACCTTAAGTTGATTCGGTTAAACTCAAACAAACTTGATTTAGACGTATCAGAAATCTTTGGCAGATAACTTTGAGGAACCTGTTGTTTGATAGTCAAGAGAATCACTTTATGATGCGAGCAATTTTGTTACTCAAGATTTATCTTCTACTTAATAATTCTTATGGGATTATACATCAAATATAAGCAGCAAAAAGGGCAGCTCATTTTTCCTAAAATGAAGGCTTACTAAATGATTAAACCAAAAATCTTGGCAAACAAAAGAGGACTCCATCCACTACCCCTGGCAGTTATGCTCATTATCGCTTTCATCGCCATAGGAGGCATAGCATTAATTTATCTGAGCGCAGAAAAACGCGCTGGTCACGCAATACAGATACAAAACGTCAACTTTGAAGAAACAAAAACAACAATATATGTTCAAAACACAGGAAAGGGAGCCGTCACCCTAAGCTCTCTTCACATAGACGACGAAGAATTCGCTTTATCCAAAGAAAACTGCACCGTATCTTCTGAAGATACAACAACTGTTGAAGAAACAAAAACCGCAAAAATCACAGTTTTTGAACAATATCAAAAACGCGTCACCATAAAAATTGTTTGTAAAGATGGAACTTCCATTAAAGCAGACATTGAACCCCCCCGGTCATAATAAATATATAAATGGCTATCGCCTTCCCTTTACAACATAATCCAAAAATTAACGGTGAAACTCATGGAACTTAAAAAAACGGGAATTCTCGGGCTGGATGAATTCTTAAGAGGCGGTTTACCTCCCAGCATCGTTCTCCTCGTAGGATCTCCAGAAAAAGGACACGAAATGTTTGCCAGACAGGTGGCTCTCTTTAGCAGCAAAAAAAGTGGCGTCACATATTTCACAGTCACCAAAACCCAAGATGCCATAAAGGCTAGCATGGCAGCATACGGCATGGACACTGCCTCACTGGAAAAAGAGGGAAAATGGAAAATCGTTAGTCTGCCAAAAACTTTGGGACCAATAAAAACTGCTATAATTAATGAAATGAAAAACAACCGATGCGTTGTCTTAGACTCCCTTTCTGAACTTCTTTTGTACCACGACATAAAAAAGGTAGTTGACTTGGTAAATTCTATGATTGACCAGAATCGTGAAACCCAAGAACTGCATTTTATTCTTTTGACCAAGGGGATGCAAGACTCAAAGACAGAAGTTGCGTTGCAACATTTTGCGGATTGCGTAATAAACTTTGAATCTTCATGGAAGTCCGAAGGCTTAACAAGAAACTTGCTGATACAGAAAATGTTGGGCTCAACCGTTCCTACCCAAAGCATTCCATACTCGCTAAATAAAAACGGGTTAACAATAGAAACTTCTACACGAATCACCTGATCAACAAAATGGTTTGTCTAGGTTTTCTCAAAATCAGCAATAAACCGAGTGTGTGAAGGGTTACTGCTCCAAAGAAACTCCATATTCATAGAAAAACAAGCACCCTTCAGTCTTTAATCACCCAACAAGTGCTTGACAGAAAACCGCAAATGCTTTATTTATTCAAGCATAGTTCAAAAAAAATCCTGCTTTTATAGTATTTCGTTTTTGGTTTTCCGTTCCCTAATAGAACTCCAAGTTTCTCTCTTTAATTAGAGAACGATTAAGGATTAGGTTATTAGCACCAAACCGAAAGACTCCAGGTTCTTCTGGAATGGAAAATGTATAGGCATGCCGGCGTTCTCCAAAGTCTGCAGAACATTGATTCCCACAGCTTGCGCTGAGTAGCGTGCCTCGGTCGGATGAGTACATATCTTCCCTTCAACATTGCACTCGTCGCATATCACACAGAAGCCGGTGGTGAAGCCCACTGCAAGAGTGTAACCCTTGTTCACAGCTGCCTTTTCGAGGGCACAAATCTTCTTAACTAACTCTTTCTTGTCCGCTTTCCAAGAAGCCCAAAAATCATGTATTTTTTCTTTCATTTCCTCGGTTAAGCTTGGATCGTTTTCATCCTTAGAAAGCAATTCAGCAACTTCTGCCGTCGCTTCGGTTTGGCTCTTGAATTTGAGAACGAGCGCGTAACTGTATTCGCTTAAAATTTTCCGAAACTCGTCAACGCTGGGCGCGTAGGGCGGGCACATTAATGTTTTTCCGAATTCTTTGCATCCTACTCGGCAGTTGAGCGCAACCCTGTTCTCAACAACTATCTCATCGGCTGGAATCACCTTTGCCGCTGTTGCGCCAAGCTCCAACGCCAAATCCCTTAGAAACTCGAAATTGGTCTTATTTGCTTCAGGTTTCATCAGCACTCACATGCACAACAAATCTTTCACCGTTAAACTTCGCGGGCGCCAAACACTATTCGCTCCGGATACGTGTAAACATTCATCCGCTTGCCCCTTACAAAACCGACCAAAGTTACTCCTGTCAGCTGGGCTGCTTCCAAGCCAGAACTGATTGCCGCTGCCAACGAAGCGATTATGGGAAGTTTCATGCGTGCCGCCTTCAAAACTATGTCTCCGGTGAGCCGCCCGCTCAGAGCAAGAAAAAGGTTTCTGAAGTCCATGTTTTTTGTTGCCCCGGCACCGATGACTTTGTCCACTGCGTTGTGTCGCCCCACATCCTCAGCCAAAGCCGCCAATCGTCCATCTGTTGAGTATAGTGCTGCCGCATGAACTCCACCTGTCTTTCTGAATTTTTCGGCAATAGTGTTGAGCTGCAGCACCGAGTGGGAAACAACCGCTGCGTTTACAGTTGGGGTCATATCCAATTTGGGAAAACTGCCAATGGCTTCTGAGAGGGGACGATAGTCTGGGGAGCCACAGGCAGAAACTACTAGACGTGCAAAACGCTGTGACTTTGCGATTCGCTGCTCAGCGTCAATGTCTGGTTTGAGTTTCACCAAGCATTTTCCGTCTTTTTTCAGCACCAAGTCGTCTATTTCGGCTGTCGAGTTTAGGAGTCCTTCAGAGAGAAGATGCCCCACAACCATCTCTTTTAGCTGGTCTGGAGAGCAGAGGATTGTTCCGTAGTGTGTCTTGTTAAGAAATATGTGGATGGCTGTTTCTTCTGCTACGTAATCGGTTCTCTCTTCGACGGTTTTGTTCGTCACGTTCATTCTGGAGACTTTGATCTCCCGCATGCCCCTTTTCTCCTAAGACTTGAGTTCAGAGAGTATATAACTGATGATTTCGTCGGCGATGTTCGTTTTTGTAACCGATTGTAGTCCCTTCCATCCCGGTTGACTGTTCAATTCGATAACCACAGGTCCTTCAGGTCCCTCTATGATATCTACGCCCGTAACCTTGCAGCCTACGACCTTAGCTGCCTTAACTGCAAGACTTTCCAGTTCCTCTGATAGATTTAAGGATACAGGTTTTGCGCCCATGCTCACGTTGGTCTTCCAGCTAGTTGACGTTCGCCGCATAGCAGCCACCACACGGTTTCCTATAACAAAGGCGCGGATGTCTGATCCTCCGTGTGGAATGAATTCTTGGAGGTAAAGGACTCCATGATAGAAGGATATGGTTAGGAAGACTCTTGCGGCAACGTCTGGGTCAGTGATTCTGGTGGCTCCTACTCCTCTTGACCCAAACAGCGGCTTCACTACGACGTCTCCGCCTAGTTCGTGGAAACATTTCAGCGCTTCGTCAGGATTTTCTGTGACCGCTGTGCGGGGAACAGGTAACCCGTTCTCCTGAAGAAGGTTTAGGGAACAGTATTTGTTCACTGACCGCTCAATGGCTAGGGGCGGATTGATTATCGGCAGTCCTAGCCGTTCCAGCTTATGCAGAAAATCCATCCTGAAAAGTAGTTCCTCTACTGACCCGCGTGCAATGGGACGGGTGATCATGGCATCCAAGTCTTGAAGGATGTTAATTTTGTTCACTGAAGCCTCGGGAGTGTAATTTATGCGTCCTATTATCGCTCGATAATCAAAACAGATGGGGGTAATGTTCTGCTTTTCAATAGCTTTCCTCAGTTGGGTGGAGCACCAACCGTCCTGATCTCTGGTCATGATTCCCATTTTCAACTGTGTTCCCTTCATGCATCAAGGATTCTTCTGACAGATTAAAGTGATGCTTTGCAGTGTCCAAAAGATTTGGTGAAAAATGCAGTTCGTTGTGTTGCTTAAATACTAAATAGGGGTTATACCCAAAAATTTAATTTTAGGTTATCCTGTATAATGTTAAGCATATCAGGGGAAGATGTTGCAGCACAAAAACACGTACGTTCCGGGTATGCTACTTGTCGTGGCGTTATTGTCAATCTTTGCAGTTACATTCTTGTTTCCTGTGACCCGTGTTCCCAATGTTTCTGCAGTTGAAACAGTAAACTCTGTTGGAATTTACTGGGATGAAGAATGTGAAAACAGAGTATACTCCGTGGACTGGGGAAACTTGTCTCCAGGTTCAACCCGAAAATTTAATCTCTACGCGCGAAATGAAAGCAATGAATCCATTATACTGGATTTACTAACAGAAAATTGGTCGCCACTAATTGCTGCACAGAACATGTCAGTATCATGGGACTACCACGGACATCCCATTTACGAGAATCAAGTCATACTCACAGAACTGGCATTATCCGTTTCTCCGGAAATCAACGAAGTAACGAGTTTCAGTTTTGACATTGTAATAGACAGCGAAAACTATGATCTCAGCCTAGGCGAAGTTGCTGAGGAAAAAATTCTGGGCGCTCCTGCTAACACGGTGTGCTTCATTTACGCTGATCCCACCTGCCTGAGTCGTGCAGAATCAACCTACGATGGCATAGCGGGCGAAACAGTGAGAAACCTTTGCGTAAACAGTCAACATTACGGCTTCAACTCAACACAGCACTGGCTGTTGCCATCAGGTGCAATCAACACCAGCGCTATACAAAATGCTACAATCGCAACGTTCGGAGGTCGATTCCCTAACGCGCTCGTGAATTATTATGAAACCATAAACGAACTCACACCTGTTAAATGCCTAATCAACGGCACACACATCTGGTTTGAGAACAGAACAGGCACAATTCTCGGCTCCCTTCCCTTCTCGGTCATAGCGGCTCCCAACTATCATGAGGATGTGTTCACAGCCATGGTGTTTTATGATGTGAACGGCGACAACACCTTTTTCGTCATGTATGGTGTCGACTGGAAGGCAACATGGGCATCCGGAATATACTTCAAAGAAGTGATTTCCAAGAACCTTAGCGCCTACACAAACGACTACTATGTGTTCCGTTGGATAGACGACAACGGGCAGGATGGAATCCCGCAGAGCTCTGAAATTCATCAGGAAACATTCGGGTAGCAAAACTTCCGGGCATACCACAGATTTTTTCGTAACCACAAATATAAAGCTTTAAGCACAGCCCAGCAAGACGCCTTCAGATATTCTAATGAATGTGTGAACACTAGACAGAAACTTTTTGCTGTGCCGCTGAATTTCAGAAAAAATACTGTTTTCAACAATGTACCTCTATTAGGAGCCTAATATGGTCTGCCTGCAGTTTCGGTGTTAGCAAAAATTTGTGAAAAACTGTTTTCAACAATCTTCGGTTATTAGGCTTCAAATATGATTGTTTAGGTTTAGAATTTATGGATTGCCTGTAGAAGCTGCTTGGGATTTTCCACTTTCTGGGAGATGTCGAGGTGCAGGTAAGCCCCAAAGGTGTTGTTGTATGGGGGTCCTTTCCTCGAAAACAGGGTTAATACGCGTCCGCCGTGCATGCTGCTGTATCCGTCTGAAAAAGCTTGGTGCCCCCGAATCAACGCTTTGACGTTAAGCATTGTTAGAAGCCTTTTGGTGATGTCTTCGCCGAACAGTCTGCCAGCGCCTCTGGGCGAAGCGATTGTTCCCTTTATTCCCTTCCATGGGTCGTTCCACAGGATTTCTTCAAGGTGACGTTCTCGAGGATGTTTCTCGTGAGCGTAAGCGATGTCGTTAACTGTGGTGGCTTGGCTTGGGGCTCCGCCGTGAAGCAGAACAATCCTGTCCTCTATGATTACGCCGGTGTACAGGTGATTGAAGAGTTCTCGGAGCTTCAGGTAAGCTTCTGAGCCTCTGTTGCCGAATCTGCGTTTCATTTGAGTTGGCAGGTCGTGAGGGGATGCGAGGAGGTCAAGGGGTCCTTCATGGTTTCCTCTCATCAAAATGACGCGTTCAGGAAACATTTCTTTGAGCTTCAGGACTACATAGTAGACTTCAGGAGAATGGGCGCCGCGGTCTCCGTAATCTCCAAGAAAAACCAGAAGAACATCTTTGCCACTTTTTGCCTTACTTAGAAAGTTGCTGTCCTCCAAGATGTACACGAGACTTTTCAGGTCCCCATGCAAATCTCCTACAATGATTGCTTCTCCAGCGGGCGGCACCTCAACAAGCCTGCCAGTTATGTTTAAATTTCCAACCTTTCCGTTTTCAGTAGCCAATCTCCTGCTGACGTTCCCGACTAGTCCAAGAAACTCTTCAACACTTGATTTGGTTGCCGATTCAGCTAATGTGGATGCGTTTTCAGCATTAGAAACCATGTCGCTCGCCATTTTTTAACTGCAGTAAAAGAGAGGGTGATTCAACCTAAAAGTTGTTTTTGTGTATTAACCACAAGTTCAGGGAACAGAAGTTTTGGAAAACCAGTGAATCACCAGAAAGCATGTTCAGTACATGATAAAGGGAATGAAGACAATCATCAGCAGAATCCAGACCAGAGTGGCTGTCACGGCATATGTTATTCGAGATATTGTCTTCTCGCTTACCCTTTGACCCAGAACGCTCTTCAGGGTGATGTTGAGTATTCGTCCTCCGTCCAGAGGGTAAATGGGCAAAGCATTGAACACTGCAACGTTAACGTTTACGAACCACAGCCAGAAGAAAACGTTAGCGTAAACGTGCCACTGCGCCCCCAGCCCATGCGTGTAGAATGGAATCAGTAAATCGGAGAAAGGCACTAGACCCGGATACAAGGATGGTGGAAGCATGTAAACATAAACTGAGTCTGGAGTCAACGTTCGATAATATGTCAACGGCTCTCTTGGATCAAATAAAGTTATGCCCATAACCGATTTGTTCTCAAACTCCGTTAATGTTATAGATGTAGAGAAGTGTTCCTCCCAATTTTCTCCTCTGATTACAGTCACCTGAATACTATCTCCAGGGTTTTTATTCGCAATCGTTGCATTCAAAGTATCATAATTATCGATAGTCACATTATTGACTGAAACAAAAACGTCACCAGGCAACAATCCTGCCTCCTCAGCAGGCATTCCCTCATTAACCCCATAAACATATATGCCGTCAACGACTGGGGTCAAGCCGTTAACAATAAGCAGAACCGCAAGAAGGCACACTACTGCTACGGCAATATTTCCTGCAACACCCGCAGCCATAACCCTCAAAGAATCCCTGTGCTTCGCTTTCTCAAGTTGCTCCTCATCAACATCCACAAAGGCGCCAATAGGAATAACCAGAAAGAAAAGTAGACCACTTGACTTTACGTTTAATCCACGGTTTCTTGCTATGATTCCATGGGCGCCTTCATGAACTACTATTGCGCAAACTATTGCCAGCCACCCATA
>CAYVVO010000088.1:0-3883 GCA_964455275.1 uncultured Candidatus Bathyarchaeia archaeon
GATAAACGTTAACGACGAAGACGCAGTGAGCTGGAGCCGACTGCTCGCAAGAGAGAAGGGACTCTTCGCAGGAATATCCTCAGGCGCCAACGTAGACGCAGCGGTGCAACTTGCGAGAAGGATGAAAAAGGGGCAAAACGTTGTCACAGTCTTACCTGACAGCCAAGACAGATACGCAAGCCTAGGAATCTTCACAGACAAAAAAGCCAAAGAAATCCATGTGCCAAAAACCTTTGCACCCTAAACTTAGCCAATTCTTCGCCAACAAAAATGGTGGGACTGCAGCAATCGCGAGTTTGAGCGTTCTTTAGGTTACATTCAAGTGTCATGTCTGCTTTACTGTTTAGCATGCAAGAGAAGTACCTGGTTTTCGCTGGGAGACCGAATGCAGGCAAAAGCAGCCTCATCAAGGAACTTTCAGGATTGAACATAGCAACGGGAAAGCGCCCCGGAACCACACGAACCATCAAAAAATATCCGCTAAATGACGGTTTGGTTCTTGTGGACCTGCCTGGATTGGGCAAAATGACGGGTGTCTCTAAACGTTTTGAAGAAAAAGTTAACGACAGGATTATTGAGTTCTTGGAGTCCAACGCCCAAAACATAGTTTTAGCTGTGGCTGTTTTGGACATATCCACGTTCTTGGAGGTAACATGGCGCTTGGAAAAGAAGGGATTCAAGTCAGTGGACGTGGAGATGGTGAAGTTCTTGGCGGACATTTTAGGCGAGTTACCAGTAGTGGTTGCCAACAAAACAGATAAAACAACCATAGAGGAGCTTGAGGCTAACCTTAACGAATTCATTGATAGAATAAGCGACGGATCCACATCTGCGGTAGGAGACAACATATTTACGACGAGCTTAAAGACAGGAAAAGGAGTTGGAGTTTTGAAGAGCGCCCTCCAAACAAGATTGGTGGCGAAGGGGTACAAAACACCATTCAAAATGCAGACACGATAAAAGCAGGCATGATGCCAAAGAAATAAGGGGAAAGAAGGAAACGGTTTCATGCCATAACGTTGATTTACACCCAAATGTTCAATGCTTCTTGCAGTTCTTTGTGGGTCAATGCATAGTCTTTCAGGGTTACTCCTTGCAGGGTGGCGTCCACGGCTTGTCTCATAGCCTTAGCTCCAGACACCGTTCCTTCGGTATGTCCATGGATTCCGCCTCCCGCCTGAATCACAAAATCTTTCCCAAAGAACTTCATTAGAGCAGGGACTAGACCGGGATACAGACCACCAGACGCAACAGGCAAAACCTCCTTTATGCCATACATGTCAGTTTTTAGCGCCTCGCAGTTCTCCGCAACCTCTTCCCGGGTCTCAGACATTTTACCCACAACTGTGCCCACGTGAAGCTGATCCACGCCAATGATTCGGGCAACTTTTGCGATGACCTTCATCGAAACTCCATGCAGGGGGTTCTTGGTGAAGGCTGCGTGTCCGGCTCTGTGGGCGTGAATCACCAAACCGAAATCCTGTTCACGTACTGTCTGCAGCGCAGAGAAGCCGCAGGTGAGAATGTCGATCATCAGGTATCTTCCGCCATGGTCTTTGACAAACTGTGCCCGCTTCAACATCTCCTCTGTTTCTGAAGTGATGTTAGCCATGTACACCTTCTTTTCTCCAGTTTCCTCTTCAGCGCGGTCCCGCATCTCCAGAGTCGCCACGACACGGTCATCAAAGGGGTTGAAGCGTTGACTGCTAAGGTTCTCGTCGTCTTTCACTACATCACATCCACCGACCCAAGCGTCAAAGGCAACCTTCGCATGGTCCTCGGTTTTCAATCCTAGCTTCGGCTTGATAATTGTCCCAACTAAGGGTCTATCCTTGACGCCTAACAGTTCACGGACTCCGCTGATGCCATACTTGGGTCCCCTGAAGCTTTGGACAAGTTCCATGGGCAAATTGATGTCGTTGAGCCTCAGGTTCTTGAGCGCCCTCAAACCAAAGACGTTGCCGGCCACGCTGCTCAAGATGTTTGGCATGTTGCCGTGTTCAAACAGTTCAATTGGGTAGGCTATGCGGATGTTGTTTCCGTCTATGCTGAAGACGCAGGCAGCAAGCTTTTCCACGTAAGGCTTTATGGTGGTGAGTTCTGTCCATGTTCCCACAGAACTTTCGGCGGCAACTCCTCCAGCCGCCTCTGTTAAACTGATGCCTTCTGGTTCAACGTAGAAGTCGCAGATTAGATCAGTTGTTTTTGGTTTGTAAGATTGGTCAACAAAATCGACGTATTTCAAGGTCTACAACTCCTCACTAGCTAATATTATGGTTGAATCCAATTATAGCTCTTCTGCGGTCAAACAGTAACCTTTCGATATTCGGAACTCCCTGCGCCTTTACCGTTAAAGCGACTTTACATCCTTACGGGAGAGGCGCTTCACAATCGAGCTTGCCTGTATCCACACTTGAATCCTGTCGACCCGAGAGAGAATCATGATTGATGAAAGGCTGGAGAGGCTCAACAAAATCTGGCTTGTCGTATTCCAGAAACCAAAAATCCTGTAATACACCATCCACACCCATTCATGTGACGGAAAACTGCCTTCCCAGAGACAGAAATAAACCAAATCTTGTGTGGAGGTCAGGACGAAAACCTGAAAGAACGCGAACAGTTTCAAGTTTTTTGTGTATGCTAGAAGACTGAAGATTATCAGTTGATAGGCTAGAAAGTAGAGGATGCCGTATTCTTGGTACCATGCTTCAGAAAAGCTTAGGCCAAAATTGTAGAGAATGTCGTTTATGAGAAAATCTAACCTAGTCAGCAATAGAACAGAAAAAGAGAATATCCCGATCGCTACTAGGTTCTGGTTGGACAAAAGCAACTTCTTTACTGTACCAGTGCGGTACCATGACTGCATTTATAAAGATTCTGACATGCCACAAAGACAGGTTACTGGCTACAATCCGCCACCTGAAAACATCCACGTTTCCAAATACTTATTTTCGGTCAAACAGTAGAAGAGTTATAGGTTAACGGTTGTGGAACGCTATGGAATTAAGGGTAAAGCTTCTGGGAATAAGAGCGGGCGGAAAACAGATAATAGTGATGGATAACGAGTATGCAAGCCGCCTAGGAATCCACTCCTCTGACAGAGTTGAGATAGCCTACAAGCAACAAAACGTAATCGCCATCGCCAACGTAGCCACAGACTTTCCCAAAAAAACACTGGGAATCTACGAAGAGGTTCAGCAAAAACTGAAAGCCCAAGAGGGAGAGATGGTGCAGGTTCGACCAGCCGAAAGACCTGAATCCCTCGGATACATCCGCGACAAGCTTATAGGACGAAGACTTAGAGCTCCAGAAATCAAAATGATAATAATGGATGTTGTGGAAAGGCACCTGAGCGACATAGAATTAGCCTCATTTGTCACCAGCCTCTACATTCGCGGAACCAGCATGGACGAAGTGGAGGCATTAACAAAGGCTATGGTGGAAACAGGGCAAACCCTAGACTTCAACAAAAAGCCCATCTTGGACAAACACAGCATAGGCGGAGTTCCAGGAGACAAAACCACCCTACTGGTGATTCCCATAGTTTCAGCCGCAGGCTTCACGATTCCCAAAACATCCTCTCGGGCAATAACTTCTCCGGCGGGCACAGCAGACCGAATGGAAGTCTTGTGTCCTGTTGACCTGAAATGCGAAGAGATAAGGGCAGTTGTGGAAAAAACTAATGCTTGTCTCATTTGGGGTGGAGCACTTGAGCTTGCGCCGGCAGATGACCTTTTCATCCAAGTGGAGTATCCTCTCTCCATTGACCCGCTTCTTTTGCCGTCCATTATGAGTAAGAAGAAGGCGATAGGTGCAAACTATGTGGTGATAGACATACCTACTGGTAGAGGCGCAAAAATCAAGACTATCGGGGAAGCCCATG
>CAYVVO010000089.1:0-8441 GCA_964455275.1 uncultured Candidatus Bathyarchaeia archaeon
AGAAAATTTATTCTGCAACCCTTCTAACCTAGACAAAAGTGGAGAGCATTATCGGTGGGAAAAATCGAAAGCCAAAAAGGACAACGCCTAACCCTCAGATGCGCAGACTGCAGGCGACCCCTAAGAGTATACCTCCAAAAGAAAACTGTATCCTCCCCAGCCAAACTCGTTGTCCTAGACGGCTCCGCGCACCAAACAGAAAACGGAACCACAACAATCCATGTCAGATGCAAATGCGGAGCTAAAATGGTCTTCGAAAACCAATCCGTAACCAAACACGGATGGAAACGCATACACTAGCACAAAATAAACGCGCATCTTTCAGGTTACTAGCCTACCCATTTTGCTTAAAAAACCTGACTGTACATTGTTGGCTCCGGAACACAATGCCTAAAACAGTGTCACCCCTCTCTCTTCTGGGGCTGCCAACCAAGGCTAAAACTTTCACGCTCGGCTGCCCTTTACTCTTTGAAGAATCTCCTAACGTCCATAAGCTCTTTCATGGTGTTGAGAGTAAACCACATCCCATGGTAAGTATAGCCCTGAAGCATCTTCTTATCCGCCAGCCGCTGCATAGCAGTAAACTCGAAGTCGCCCTTATCCGGAAACAGCTTCTCCACCGCACCCCTCTTAAACACATAATGCCCCGTGCTCACGTAGAAATCAAGGGTTTCCCTATGCTGAAACCTGATAACGTTTATGCCATTCTGCAAAGTCACTTTGCCGAATGGAATCTGGGGCTTCGCCAAAAGTATACCCGCTCCTTTACCCGCATAATCGAAAAGTTCGCTGGGGTCATAAAAAACAATGTCATCCACGTTCATGACGTAAGCCACCTTCCCTTTGATGTGCTCGAAGGCTTTTTTGGTGGCGCCTCCAGTCCCCAAACTGTTCTCTTCCGCTGAGTAAGTAACAGGCTCTTTGGTGAGGTCTGTCCTGTTGGATGCCACAACTATGTTCTCAAAATCGTGAGAACGAAGCCACTCTATCTGATGGTCAATCAACGTGTTCTTGTTTATTTTGAGGAGCGGCTTCGGAACCCATGTTGCGGGTTTCAGTCTCCACCCTTCTCCTCCAGCCAATATTATTGCTTCTCTCACAAGCTTCACCCCATATGCCTTGGTTATGAGTTATTTTTCCTCAAAGATATATGTTTAGGAACAACCGAATTTGTGAATATTTATAAGAACCGTCGCTGCTACTAATTTCACCAAGTACAAGAAGGATGTGAGATTGTGCCATCACACGGTTCATTATCTAAGGCGGGCAAAGTTAGATCCATAACCCCCAAAGTAGACGCAAAAGAAAGACACAGCACAGCCCCCAGAGTCAACAATCGTAGTTCCCACTACAAACGCTTCATCCTAAGCAGGGAAAGCGGACAATACAAGCCAGGAAAAAGACGCAGAAAACGCAGATAACAACCAACTCATTTCCCAAAAACATACGCGGACTCGCAGCATCTGCCACGCTTCATTTTTTGTATCCACCAACCACCATTCCACAGAACCTTTAAACTCTAGAAAACAAACTGCTTCTCGGTGAAAACATGGTTCTGCCCGCTAAAATCTTCGAAATCCAAGAAGAAACCAATTTCGGTTTAATGATTCAGAAACTGAAAGACTTCCGCGAAGAAGAAAACTGCGAAAAAAGCGACGGAGAAACCGTGACGCTGGTAACCGAAATCTTGGACCTCAACCTAAAGCAGAATCTGATATCCGGAGTTTTCAGCGCAGACTTCATACGGGCACGCTACTACCGACGGAAACTGGTTGAGTCCCCTGTAACCGAAGAGGCTCCCTTCTGGCTAACCCGATTCCAGAACCGAAACTTCCTAGTTGTGCTGGCGCCCTCCGTGGCTCGGGGAGTAAAAAAGCTGCTGACAAACCACGTGGCAAACAAGCTCAGCAAAGTCCTGTTCATAACATCACGGGCGATAGTGGAAACAAAAATTCTTCACGAAACCCTCAAGGAGCTTCATGAATCAAACCCGCAGGCAACCCGACTAATATGGTTTGACCAAATTGACATACCCGGAGTCGAGAAACTGTGCCTAGCGGGGTCAGACCTTGTCGACACACAACTATACCAGGACTATCTGAACCATGGGCAGATATGGTATGTGGTTTTTGAGGCGCAGAAACGTGGTCTCACGATGGGGCTCACCAGAAACAGCGTGGTGACGCTGTTCAGCAAAAGCACCAAAGACGAACTCATCAACTACATACAAGAAGACATGTTGACGCTAATCGAGTAAACTGTTAGTCACATTCTTTTTTTATGTTTTCATGGAGTATGCTTTGTCTCGCCATCGTTGGCGCCAGCTTTTCCACCCTGTCTTCACCAGTTGTTCTCGGAGTTGAGGCTTCTCTGCAACCCATTCCAGAAATGTGTTGAAGCTCCGTTTCCCCTCCAACCGTTTAAAGTCTATCCCCACCTCCTTGCACCAGTTAGCGAAGCTGCGTTCAACCATCTCCTGAAGCTCCCCAGTAACCTCTATCTCCTCAACCCTGAACCCCTGCCCCCTCAAGTATCTGCGTATGCTAGAGAGAACATAACCGGAACACACACTGAAAACGGTCTCCCTGTCAGGCTGCATCACCTCAACAATCTCCTCTGCAATCTTCACTGCGTCAGCCAGATACTGTTTATTCTGGAAGTTGGGAGGCTGAAAAGAGGAAATCGGAATCCGACGTTCCATGTACCTGCGTTCTGGAAGCTTCAGTGCTCCTATCACCACGCCCAAAATTAGGTCGCCCCAGCCTGAGTCGTCGATCAAAATTTCCTTTCGGTACAGAAATCTATCCATGTCTACAACCTGCCTGAAAGATTAACCGAGCTGTGGTTCCCTGAAAAGAATAAGGGGGCTGAACACGTAAAAAACTTGTCTCTACACCGTTTCTTTACTTGTTTACTGTACCCAAGGGCAGAATTGTTTTTCCATAAGCTTCGTTCAAAACTTCTGCTATGCCCGTGTAGATGGCACTTGCTCCACAGATTACCCCCTCGATTCCCGTAATCAGCAACAGGTCAGGGCTGCCGGTTAAGCGCACAAGCGCCAACAAAAAGAACAGCAAAGTCAAACTGCCGAACACAAACTGGAGCGCACGATTAGTTTTCAATGTACCCAAAAACATCAGCAGCGTGAACATTTCCCACATGAAAAAGTACGCCGCCATAGCCATGTCACCCGCAGCTTCAACTGCCGGAGACAGAAATGTAACATTGGGAAGCAGCAGCAAAATGACGAGGGACCACCAGAACAAACCGTAAGAACTGAAGGCGAGGGTGCCAAAAGTGTTGCCCCTCTTGAACTCCATTACCCCAGCAATCACCTGAGCCAATCCGCCATACACCAGCCCCATAGCCAGTATCATGCTGCCTAACGGATACAAGCCTGAGTTGTGAAGATTCAGCAAAACCGTTGTCATCCCGAAACCCAAAAGCCCCAGAGGAGCCGGATTCGCTAGTTTATCAGCCATTACCGTTTCACTCTCGCTTGGTTTTTCTTTTACTGACTCTTGCAGCATATAAATCTTCGGCAACCACTAAAAAGTTCGGGAACCCAACTAAATTGTCTGTAAAAATGCCTAAAAATGACGATTTTATTGTTTTTGAGTCCGTTCTTCGAGAGGAACACATTGTTCTCTAAGCAGAGTTATTAAGAAGTTACTATTATTACGCTAGCGGAGGATGAAATAACTGAAAATCAGTACAAAATTATTTCCGGGCAGCATTGTTGCGTTGTTGCTCGGTGTTCTCTTGGCGGCACCTCTACTGTATACGAATATTGTGATTGCGCCGGCTGCAGATGGTTCTGGACAACTGTTGGGTGTCGATTTAACATATGCCTATATTGAAAAGATAACTGGTACTTATGTACCGTATGGTGGTTTTTTACCGGATTCACAAAATCCAAACGCTACTGAACTGGGTATTCCAAGGGTCAATTACTTTGTTGCATGTAATCTCACACGTTTATCTGAGGATGTTGATCCTTGCGACGCCAAACTACTGGTATATTTAGTGAAGTTCTATTCAGACAATGGATTCGTTGGAAATCTGGGAATGTTCGAAGGCATTATCTACAACAGTGATCTTGTGACTGTGCCTGAAATCGAAAACGAAACAGGTGAAGGGCTGATATACGGTAGCGGTCTTTTATTTGAAATCTTCAAAAGTGGCGAATTCTTTGGTGATCATCCCCCCGGTCAAGCAGGCAGTTCATTTGGAACATGGAATGTAGGAGAATCAAGGGGGCATGGCATGTCAGGGGTCTCTGATAGCTGGGGTTCTAGTTTCGGAGAACCTGAGACGATGTCTCTACAAGTAAGTCTGCTTGGCTGGATTTCTCTAAGGGGCAATTCCACTGATACTGTTGTTCTGGGAGAACCTGAAGTTGTTGCGGAAGTTGAAATGGGAAAGTTCGGAGACGGATTCCTATATAACACACTCATACCTGAAGAAGAATTATCGGAATTTGACCCGGATTTTGACCCACTTAATCCATGTGGGAAGCTCTTTGAGCTGATGGGAGACTTGAACTGAGGGATACACTGTGCCTAACGGTGTCAACGCGGAGCTTGAGGGCACCACATTCACTGTATACTCCTATGTGGTAAAGGAGAGCAGACCTGTGGGTCCACGGGAGGTCATGCGAGGCGCGAACCTCAGCAGCCCAAGCGTGGCTTACAGGCACCTCCAAAAACTCGAAGATTTAGGCTTGCTGGAGAAGAACGAAGAAGGAAGATACGTTGTAAAAGAGAAGGCGAAGATAAGCGGCTACCTATGGGTCGGCAGAACTTTGGTGCCGAGGCTGATATTCTATTCCCTCTTTTTCACTGGGCTACTGGGCACAGAAATTGTAGCAATCACAATTCGCTATTTTGTGTATGGGCTGTTTCCTGACATGCTTTTCCTTTACCTGACACTGATAACTGCAATCGCTATGGCACTGTTCTTGGTTGAAGGAATCTCACTACACAAAAAAGCGAGCATGGAATAACGCATAAGCTCCCACGTAAGGTGCACTCCTTTTCCCTTCTTTTTATGTTCTCCAGTGAAAACCCTAAAAACGCAGACTTTCTCATAAAAGACTGTTCAGTAATAAGGGTGTAAATAGGCAAGAGACTATGGTGACGAATGTGAAGCGGAAACGTCGATACAGGCGCGGGTACCCAGTGGCGGTTCTTGTGGGCTTCGAAGATAGCCATGCGGTGTTGTGGCGGATATTCAGTCGTGTCGCAAAACGCTCGGTTAGGTTGGAGCTTGACGGAAAGAGAACAGATGATAAGGCTCTATACAATTTTCACGAATCAGTTGTCGATGCCCTGAAACCAGTGCTCAAAGAAGGAGTAAGAACTGTTGTTGTTGCAGCTCCAGTGAGAACAACCTATGCCCAGACCTTTCTGGACCACGTAAGAAAGCATCACCTGTATCTAATTCAATCCAAGAGACCAAACCGTGCAAACTTCGCTGAGCTAGTCGGCTCCGCAGACGACAGCATCAAAGTGGCTGAGCTGACTAAAACCAAAGAATTCAGTAACCTAATCGCAGAAACAACCTCAGAAGAAGCGGACCAAGCTGTTTCCAGTTTGGAGAAGCATCTGTACGGCGCCGACAGCAACTCAGTTGTCCTATATTCACTAAAAGAAATCGAAGACACAGTCTATAACCGAGAAAAAGACAGAGAACCAAGAACCGAATACCTGCTGCTCACGGACAAGTACCTCGCTGAATCCAAACAAAAGAACAGGATTCACAGGTTACTGCAGATAGCAAAAAACAAAGAAGTGAAAACAAAAATAATCAACGCGGAAACCCCAGCGGGCAACCGAATCAGCCAATTCGGAGGCATAGTTTTCTTCTCTACTCCAAACAAGTAAATGTCTGATTAAATGTCAGACTTCACATTTTAGTCGATAAGCTGCGCCCTGATTAATATGACATCTTCTAGGGGTCGGTAGTTGTCATCTGGGTCTGTATCTACTTCTAAGATGCTGTCAACAACATCCAATCCATCTATTACTTCGCCAAAAACTGGATGAATGTTATCAAGGTGACTGTTATACTCGCCGTTAATGAAGAATTGGCTGCTTCCAGAGTTTGGAGCGCCCGTATTTGCCATTGCTATGGTGCTTCTTTCATTCTTGTTGTTTTCCGGGTTTTCCGAGAATTCATCCTGTATGTTGGGTATTGAGCCTCCAGACCAAGTTCCAGTAGTGGGGTCTCCGCCCTGAATCATCACAAGATTCTGAGGTTGATTAACGACTCTATGAAAGATTGTGCCATCATATACACCCTGCTGAACCAGATTCTTGAAGTTCTCTGTTGTTATCGGCATGTCATCGCGTAACTGGATGGTGATGTTTCCCATGCTTGTTTCAAGCAGAACCTTCATTTGACTTGAAGTAACATTCTGGGTTGAGCCATTCTCGTTTGAAGCATTATTGCCTAACATGTTATACGCCACTATAATCACTGCAACAACAGCCAGCAAAGCTACAATCAACACTATCTTTTTGGTGTTGCTTTTCTTTTTACGGGGTCGGCGTCTGCGAGATTTACTGCGGCTCATGACCAGTGTTTACGAAGGTCATTAATTTAAATTCTTGGGAATAATGCCCAAAAAAAAGGTGGGCAAACCAATCTGTGACCTTAGAGTCCTAGTTCTTCTTCAACCTCTTCTTTTCCGTGCTTTAGCTCCTCAACCTGCTCCGGATCTACTCTCAGCAGCAAAGTCTGAAATTCGCCAACATGAGTCTTCTCTTCTTTCGCCACATCCAGCAGCACTTCACGAATCGCCTTATTCTCAGTCGCCGCAGCCAACTGTTCATACAAAGTCACAGCATCCAACTCCGCGATAATCGCCAGCCTCAAAATCTCGCGATCAACAAATTTCTTCTCAACTTTTTCGAGTTTAATCGGTTTTTCTGCTAACATAATACTTCAACCTCCTTCCCTTTTCCATAATATTCACCCCTGATACCTCATAACATTTACGTAGTTTTCGCCAGTAATGTTGACCAAAGGCAAGCTGCCGCAGATCACTCCAGAACTACGTAAAATAGTTATTTAGCAAAACTGTGGCGACATCTCCCGCCAATTTTCCCATTTTTATAAAGCTTAACAGCGCACGCATCAGTTTTTGTGGGCAATGTTTTCTTGGAGTAGCCCTAAATCGTGTGCATGTTTGATAGTTGTTCAATCAATTTCATGGTTTTCTCATCAACGCATGTAGCGCGAGCTATATCCGTTAACGTCACTATGCCAACTAACCGGTTTTTCTCCATTATTGGAAGTTTTTTCACCTTTTTTTCAAACATAAAATTTGAAGCTTCAACGAGCTCCATGGTTGGTTTTCCAACTAAAACCTGCCGGGTCATAATTTCTGAAACCTTGATCTCTTTCGGGTCCTTACCTTTTTCGAGAACTCTTTCAAGCATATCCCTTTCGGTTATAATGCCGGCAACTTGTTTGTCATAGGTAACCACTAAGCAGTTTATTCTGTTTTTGTTCATTATTTTTACGGCTTTCTGGACACTGGTATCCATTGGAACGGTTTTAACATTTTTAACCATTATTTTCCTGAGTTTCATGAAAGCTCTCTCTTTTTCCTTTGGAACAGCGGAATCAACTGATTCTTACATTCTCAACCTATTAATTATACTATTATAAACGCTGTGAATTTAGAATCTATCTCTGAACATTCTCTCAGAATGGTAATATAAAATTCACAAAGGTTAACTAAACACATAAAAAGTTTTACTGAATGATTATTCAGGCAACATTTACTAACTGCTACCCCAACACTCTCTAATGAGGCACTATAATGCTCAACAAACCCTTAGTCTCAATCGTGTCAGCAGGATTATCCCAGTTTGGGCGACTGGGCGGAGTGTACGGCAGAGAACTCTTCGCCGACGCCGCAAAAGAGGCATTCGACAGATGCCCTAATCTGAACCCCATAAAAGACGTTGAGGCACTCTTCGTGGGTCACATGGGCGAATCCTACGAACACCAAGGACACACCGGACCTACATTAGCCGACTGGACTGGACTGCTGCCAAAACCTGCAGTGAGACTTGAATCCGCCTGCGCCTCGTCAGGGGCTGCGTTAAGAACCGGAATCCAAGCTATACTCTCTGGCATGCACAAGATAGTGATGGTTGGCGGAGTAGAAAAAATGACTCACCGCACAACAGCTGAGGTAACAGAGTTTCTGGCTATGGCCTCTGACATGCCTTTCGAACAGTGGAATGGAATAACTTTTCCGGGACTGTATGCTCTTATGGCTACGGCTCACATGCACGAGTACGGCACAACCGAGGAGCAGATGGCTAGAGTGGCAGTGAAGAATCATCACAACGGAACGTTGAATCCGAAGGCTCACATGCAGAAGGAAATAACGGTTGAGAAGGCTATGTCGTCAAAGGTTATTG
>CAYVVO010000090.1:0-3146 GCA_964455275.1 uncultured Candidatus Bathyarchaeia archaeon
GTTGGTATGAATGTGCCCAGCAAAACATTGGGCTTGAAAGACATGGTTAAGATTGAAGGAAGAGAACTTAAATCCAAAGAAGTGGATAAGATAGCTCTGTTGGCTCCCCACGCCAGCATCAACATCATCAGAAACTACAAGGTTGTAGACAAGCAGCTGGTCAGACTGCCACACATAATACGTGAAGCAGTTAAATGCGCTAACCCCGCATGCATCTCAAACAGTAAAGAACCCGTGAAATCCACCTTCTACGTGGACAGCAAGGAGCCTCTCCGCCTAAGATGCCATTACTGCGGCTACATCATGGAAAAACAGGACATCCCCAAACAATTCTAGCACGAATTGAAAACCATCAATGGCGGTAACCTGTTTTTTCCTGTTTATGTGTGAATTTCTGCTTCACAACTGTTATCAAGTGGAGTCATCGAGTCATTTTTGTGGTCCAATTGTCGATCTCAACCAAAGAGGAACTGCAGTTTCTGATTCATAGAGCTTGGGAAATCGAAAAGAAATTTGAATCCCTTTCTGCTTGGAAAGGCTTTGTTTCTATGGTAAAAACTTACAGACCAACGGTTCTAACGTTGGCTAGAGAGTCATATGTGCACAGGCTTAACTTAGAAAAACTGCTGAAAACACTTGACCTTGAAGCGCCCACAAACGAAATTCCTGACGGAAATTTTGACTTCACGGGCATGCTTGACTTGGAGATACTCCAAAAAATCATCGAGAATGATGAGACAGTCAGAGATTTGTACACAGAAATAGTGGAAAACACTGACCTGAAGATTGTTTCAGCTTCGTCCGGTAAGAAAGATGTTGAATTTTTTTATAAAACACTGAAACAGATGGTTGAGGATGAAACGAGACACATAAACATGGTGCGGAAGATCTCAGGTCACATAAAAAGGATCCAATAATATTTTATGGCGTTGCCTCTGTTTTTCGTTCGTTATTTCCTGTTCGGCAGCACGGTTGTTTATTACTGGATAGTAATATTTATATGAAACGACCACACTTATTACTTTGCGGTAATAAATGGGTGAGGTTACATGACACTAAAGCTACAACTCGTGCGTGACGGAGAAATAATTCTAGAAATCCCCCTGTCCCCAATGGACTGGCCAAAAGACCAACTTGAAACCGAATTCAAAGCATTCGAAGAAGACTCCCAAAAGTTCTCCAGCATGTTCGACGCCCTATCCAACCAAACCCGACTAAAAATGATGAGAAGACTAGTACAAGAAGAAGATTGCACAATGAGCTTCGCAGGTTTCATGCGAGACTTAGATTTGAACCCAAAGACCGTCTGGGAGAACTCGAAAAAGCTCAGTGACGGCGGATTCCTAACCAAAACAGGCAGAGGAACGTATTGCTGCTCAGAGTTCAGTCAATCAGCATTCTTAACCTTAAGCCTCGCCCTGCGCCGACTATTAGAATCTCTGGAAGAGATAGAAAATTTGAGGAGGTGAAAAGATCATGTCAGAAGAAGACAGATGGTCCAAGAAAGGATTGCCCTTCTTTAGAAGCGGTCTAGAGGACATAGACGAAACCTTCAAAGAAATGGAAAAAATGATGGCGAAAGAGTTCGAGGAATTATCCAAAAAAGCACCCGAAACCCTCACTCGAGAACAAACATTACCTGACGGAACCAAAGTGAAAAGCTGGGGACCCTTCGTGTACGGCTACAGCGTAACCGTGGGTCCAGATGGGAAACAAAAAGTAAGAGAGTTCGGAAACTTCAAGACGGAAACACGACTTGGGAAACCGCACATGGACGTCAAAGAGAAGAGGGAACCATTAGCAGACGTTATACCCGGTGACGGCGAAATCAGAGTGATAATTGAACTGCCTGGCGTAGAGAAGAAAGACATCAAACTCTCCGGAACCGAGAACAAATTAACGATTTCTGTTGACACCCCTGAACGCAAATACTTCAAAGAAGTCGAATTACCCGCCAAGGTAGAAACCAAGAAGGCAACATCGAAATACAAGAACGGCGTCTTAGACATCACTGTCCCCAAAAAGAAAGAAGAGAAAACCAAAAGCGAGACCATGAACATAGAGTAAACAAACAATCTTCACACTCTTCTTTTTCCTCTAAATGGGAAGGAATCGGCACAAAATTTTATTCAATTCTAGAAGAGATAGAAGGCATCTAAATTCGGAAACGAAAATAGAGCATAGAAACCATAATAGACTGTAGATACCTTTAAATCGTCAAGTTTAAACCTATTAACGATACAAAGCGAAAGTGGACGAGAGGATTCGAATGAGCGAAATGGCCACCAAAATCTTGGACGATAGCCTCGGAAAAATAGTTCTTGTAAGATTGAGAGGCGGAAAGAAGTTACGGGGAAAACTCAAGGGCTTTGATCAGCACCTCAACTTGGTTTTAGATGAAACAGACGACATTACAGACGTGGAGAACGTGAAGAACCTTGGCGCCATCATAGTCCGTGGCGACAACGTGGTAATAATTTCTCCTCCCCCTAGGTGACATCCATTGGGAAAAGTTAGCAAGGGCACATCATCTTTTGGAAAACACGCCCACAAGACTGTTCACATCCGATGTAGACGCTGCGGCAGAAGAGCGTATCATGTGAGAGAGAAACGGTGCGCAGCATGCGGTTACGGAGAGTCAACAAAAATAAGAAAATATTCGTGGCAGACCAAGACCTTAAACAGGGCAAGACTTGCCTGATCTGCCGCTTATTCTAGTTTTTTTTAAAAAAAAAGAAAATGTACGAAGAATTTTACTTCTTCGTTATTCTTTCGAATTCTTCGAATGCACGTTTTGCCTCTTCTACGGAAGCCTTGTCCTCTAAGGTAGAGATGTCGCCTATTGACTGGCCAGAAACGAGCGCTTTTAGGACTCTTCGCATGATTTTACCGCTTCTTGTCTTCGGAAGTTTTGCAACAAAGTATATGTTTTCAGGCGTTGCAAGGGGACCAACAGCTTTTCTCATATGGGCTCTCAATTCTTTCTCTAGTTCCTCGCTTGGATTATTTCCCTGCTTCAGAACAGCGAAGACCACGATTGTTTCTCCCTTAATTTCGTGAGGCTTGCTTGCTACTGCCGCCTCTGCTACTGCCGGATGCGAAACCATTGCACTTTCCAGCTCCACAGTTCCCAATCTGTGGCCTGC
>CAYVVO010000091.1:0-1820 GCA_964455275.1 uncultured Candidatus Bathyarchaeia archaeon
AGTTTTGGGGTATATTCGAGGAGACCCGATTTGTGCTGGAGATATGACTTTGTTTACCAGCGATTATGGGCTTTATTGGTTTGATTATAAAAGTGGTTATGATGTGATGTTTGCGGAGTTTGGTTGGAACTATAGTGAGCAACTGAATGTGGCAATGTGCAGGGGCGCGGCGGCAGCCCAAAGTAAGGAGTGGGGCGTGATGATCACGTGGACCTATAACCATCCGCCTTACTTAGAGTCTGGGTCTGCACTATACAACGATTTGGTTTTGGCTTATGAGAATGGAGCTAAGTACATTCTTGTGTTCGATACCAATGAAGACTACACCCACAGTGTTTTAGATGAGGCACATCTGGAAGCTTTGAAAGATTTCTGGGGTTACGCAAAAAACAATCCAAGAAAGACCGTAGCTTCCTCTGAACGCGTCGCGTACGTTCTGCCGGAAGGTTATGCCTATGGTTTTCGTGGTCCCAATGACAAAATTTGGGGATTTTGGGAAGCAGAGGATGACCCGCTCAGTTACGAGATAAGTGTAGACGTTGGCAAGTTTTTAGAAGATTACGAGACCAAACTGGACATAATTTATAATGATGGAAAAACCCTGGACGGCACATACTCCAAATACATCTTCTGGAATGGAACAATAGCATTCGGCTCATAGACTTTATCTCCCCAAAACTACCGAAAATATTACATTACAATCACCTTTGGCGGAAACCTAACCTCCAAAGATGTTGATAGAGAGCGTGAGCAGGAATTAAGCGTTAAAAGTGAGTTTCAGGCAAGAAAATCCTTTAATAAATGGAAGATTTTATGATGTGTTTATGGGCTTGTAGCTCAGTTTGGCTGGAGCGTTCGGCTGATAACCGAAAGGTCGAGAGTTCAAATCTCTCCAGGCCCACCATTCAGTTCTCTCTTGGGTTTTCCGAAAAAAGCTAGTTTTCAACATTGTACCTTTATTAGGATCATACTATGAATGTTGTCTTGTTGTTTATATTCGGGTCATCTCTTCGATTGGAATAATGCAGTGGGGAGCAAAAGTGACACTTTGTTCTCCCTCCTCCACCATGACTGCTCCGGGGACGATTCCGCCAACCATGCATATTCCAAACCTGTCCATGCCCACTGGTATCCCAAGCACAGCCTTGTTAGGTTCCCCCAAAACAAGAATCCCTCCCCATCCCTTCTTCTGCTGTTCATCAAGAATCTTCACAGTTTTCTCCCTTGCCTCAGAAGGTATCTCCCGCAGCGTCGCCAGCAACATACCTGAACCAGTTTTCAGTATACTTGAGATGGAAGTCATCTTCCTGTAAACAAAGACTTCCAAGGGTGGTATGGTTGTCCCTTCATAGGAAATTATTTCCACGAACCTAATTGGCTTACGGTTCACTACTTGAACCAGACCACCATGTTTGAAGAACAGCGGGATTCCAGAATGAATCAGAATGCTGTCTAACGTCAAGTTGCAGACCGTGAACAGCGCAAACTGTCCATTGGGTACGGATATGTCGCGGTATTCCTCTTTTTCATTCAGCACTTTGAGGTATGGCGCTGACAGAAGGCTCATGCTCTGAAGCGCCTTCATGCTGTCAACTGTTTTGTCCTGAAGGCTTTTGTCCAGTAATGACACGTTTGCGACTACTGTTCCTGAGTCTACGGCTGGGTTGTAATTGGCTGAATAAGCTAAAGACATGAAGCGGGTTGTGGTGAAGCCTAACCTCTGTGTGGCAAGCGATCTGCTCAGTTCTTCAAGACCGGGTTCTGTTATTGTTCTACCTTTTCGGTTGTGCCCCAGCACGAAGCCTTTTGCTTCCAAAAGC
>CAYVVO010000092.1:0-3799 GCA_964455275.1 uncultured Candidatus Bathyarchaeia archaeon
GTTGCGAGTGACATCTTTTGTGAGGCTGCTCTTATTGATGGCTTGGATGTGGCGAAGGCGGAAGTTCATGGGATGGCTCAAAGAGGCGGTTCAATTGTTGCGCATGTTAGGGTTGGCGAAAAGGTTCAGGCTCCGCTTATAGAGACGGGAACAGCTGATGTGATATTAGGTTTTGAACTGCTTGAAGCTGCAAGAGTTCTCCCAATGCTGAATGACGATGGAACGGTTATAGTGAACACCAAATATATTCCGCCTAGCACATCTGCTGTTGCATCATCTGGTTTGGATGATGAAAAGATTTTAGACATAATAAGAGGCAGGGCACATAAGGTGTATGAAATTGATGGGCTCGGCATCGCCACAAAACTTGGAAACATTCTTGTAGTCAACACAATCCTTCTTGGTGCACTCTCAGCTATTCCAGAGAACCCAGTTAAACCCGAGTCTGTAGAGAAGGCTATCTGCGGCAGACTCAAGCAGAAATATGTAGCGCTTAACCTTGAAGCCTTCAAAACAGGCAGAAAACAGGTTAATTTGGGTTAATTTTATTAACACTTCAATTACAGTACTTACGAATTTAGAGGAAACAAAGATGGTAAATACTAAACTAGTTGCCGCCGTCGTTATCGTGATTGTTGTTGTCGCTGGGGCTGTTGCTGCCTGGCAATTAATGCCAACATCTGAAGAAGAAGAAAAAACCACCATCAAAATAGGTCTAGTTGCACCGCTCTCAATACCCGTCGGACAAGACATGGACCGTGCCGCCAAAATGGCAGTTGAAGAAATTAACAATGCTGGTGGCATTTACGTCGAGTCTTTAGGCAAGAACCTTACTATAGAGTTGGTGACTGCAAACACAGAAACCGCTAATCCAGACGCTGCAAACAATGAGGTCACACGAGTTGTAAACCAAGGCGTTGACCTGCTCATTGGAGGATTCGGAAGTGGAGCCACTCTCTCTGGTCAAGTACCCGCAATAGAAAACCGTGTTCCCTTCATTATAACAGGTGCTTCAACTCATCTTGTTACAAGAAGAGGTTTTCTTCCAGACGATGACCCTTCGAAGATAGACGATGCAGAAGGCATGAGTTACATGTTCCACTACTGCACTACAACGTACCACTACTCAAAAACAGTTGCACATTTCTTCGATGAAGCCATGAAACCTCTGCTTGAGAGTGAATTTGGTATTACAAGGAATCTTAGGCTTGCAGTGTTGTACCGTGACGACGCTTACGGACAAGGAGTCTGGGATGCAACCAAACAATACATAGAAGATGACAATCTTGCAATCGATATTGTTGCTGAAGTAAACTATCCCACAGATACAACAACTTTTCAGGCAGAACTTACAACTGTTCAAGCCGCTGAGCCTGACGCTGTTTATGTCGTAGATTTCACCACAAACACTGCTACCATTTATCAACAGGGACAAAGCGATGTTGGATTGAACACCATTTACATAGCTGTTGAATGCTGTGAAGAGCCAGAATTTTACGAAGCGCTGGGACAATGGGGTGATTATCAACTGCTAGAATCCAAGTTTGCTTCGTATGCTGATGTAGATGGTGAATTCTACTTGCCAATGATGGACACTTACGTGGTGGACTACGAAGCAAAATATGGTCAAGTTCCAGGAATGATGGGTGCTGATACATACGACGCATTCTACCTTGCAAAAGACGCTATTGAAAGAGCAGGGACAATAGAAAAGAGCGCAGTCAAAGACGCCATAGAATCATGCAATATGGAACAGATGCTAATCATGACTGAAACCGGCAAAATAGAATTCGGCACAGACGAAGATAACTATCATGAGATTGCCCCGGTTACTTTTGTTGAACAGCTATTCTACGACGAAGCTCTCGGCGAATGCAGACCACTTGTAATCTGGCCTGAAACTGCTCCTGTAGTGGGTACAATAAAGCAGACAGACTTTGTGCTTCCCGACAACTATGAACCCGGAAGTCCATGAGAATGACTTTTGCAGTCAAAATGAACTTCCCAACCATCCCCTTTTTATTTTTAGGATTTTTTGTTTTCCTCTTGAATTAACCTTTATAATCAATATGTGCGGTAGAATATAGCTAAACACGCGGTTGAGACACGTATGATTGATGCAACAAGTCTGATGTTAACTTTAATGTGGGGCCTTGCTATCGGATGCATCTACGTTTTGCTTGCTACAGGATTGAATCTGATTTTTGGTGTAATGAAACTTGTGAATTTTGCCCACGGTGAACTCCTTATGGTGGGCGCTTATGTGAGCTACTCAGTTTGCACTGGGCTTGGAGTTAATGCTTACATAGCAGTGTTCGTGTCGATGGGAATAGTTGCACTGGTTGGATTAGCAGTTGAACGGTTAGCTTTCCGAAGGATTTTGGGTTCAGACAAGCTCAACGAAATTTTTGTTAGCCTTGGATTGATTCTAATTTTTGATAATGCCGTTGCTTTGGTGTGGGGTGACAAATCTAAAAGAATCATCAGCCCATTTGAGAACATGAGTTTGCAGTTGGGTGAAGCATCCATAAGGTTTGATTGGCTAATTGCTTTGGCGTTTGTGGTTGTTATACTTGTTGGGTTGCTGTTTTTGGTTAAGAAAACCAAGATAGGCATGGCTATGAGAGCAACCAGCCAAAAAAGTCAAGCCTCGATGCTGATGGGAATAAACATTGAACACATTTACATTTTCACGTTTATGTTAGGCGCCGCATTAGCTGGAGCAGCGGGTTCACTTTACGGCATAATATTTCCTTTCAACCCGTCCATAGGAGCATTACCGACAATCAAAGCGTTTGCTATTATAATCATGGGTGGACTGGGAAGCATACCCGGAGCCATAATCGGCGGGCTTTTGTACGGAATTGCTGAACAATCCGCAGTGGCAGTTTTCGGCAGCACTTGGAGAAACGCCGTCGCATTTTCACTTCTAATAATTGTTCTGGTTCTTAGACCAAAAGGGCTTTTTGGAGAGAAGGGCGACTAAATGTTCACAAGAGCGTTCACGAAAGATAACTTCCTTAAACTTTTGCAATCCACAAAAGGCAGAATAGCTCTAGTGGCAATCGCAGTTTCTTTAGTTATTCCTTTTGTATTAAGTGACAACTACATGATTCATGTCTTAACCACCGTTGCAATCTTCATTATATACGCGTCAAGCTGGAATCTGCTAGCCAGCTCAGGGCAGGGTTCACTTGGACATGCAGCGTTCTTGGGCATAGGCGGATTTACTTCATCACTGCTTGCAGTAAATCTGGGCATACCACCAATAATCGGAATATTCATAGGAGGCGTCTTCTCAGCAGCAATCGGCTTCTTGATAGGCATCACCTGTGTGAGACTGAAAGCATGGTTCCTAGCGATGGTGACTTTCGGCTTTTTAGTTATTGCAGAAACTCTGTTCCGCCATTTTGATGACTACACCCACGCCAAACTTGGCTTCCGAACCCCCATTCTGGTCCCCTCAGGATTACCGTTTTATTACTTCGCAGTTTCAATCAGCATCATATCCGTGACTGTGATGTATTTCATGATGAAGTCAAAGATGGGGTTGGCTTTCAGAGCTATACACCAAAATGCGACCGAAGCAAGCATGATTGGCATAAACACAGCCAAATACAAGCTTTATGCCTTTGTGTTCAGCACATTCTTTGCTGGCCTATCTGGAGCCATCTATGCGCACTTTCAAAGATACATCCACATTACAGTGTTTACCGCAGACAACTCGTTCAAGCCACTGATGATGTCCGTAATTGGCGGTCTCGGCACAATCGAGGGACCAATCATCGGCTCAGCAATA
>CAYVVO010000093.1:0-4195 GCA_964455275.1 uncultured Candidatus Bathyarchaeia archaeon
ACTCCCGGCTCGCAGAACGAAGAGGGAGAGTCGAATGGTGGACCTACCGAACCAGTCGATGAAGTTCCAGAGGGTTTGGTTATCAACGAGTTTATGGCCGATAACGCGGTCACCATTGCGGGACCTGACGGCAATAGTCCTGATTGGATTGAGCTCTACAATGGCGGCAACGGGTCGGTTAACCTGGGAGACATGTATTTGACTGATGACTTGGGGAACCCTACTAAGTGGCGATTTCCAGACGACACCATAATCGAGGCAGGCGGCTTTTTACTGATATGGGCTGACAACGCCTCTGATTCAGATGGGCTTCATTGCGGTTTTGGTCTTCGCGCAAATGGAGAGACAATTGCTCTTTTCGCTTCTGACGGCACAACTTTGATAGATTCAATAACCTACACCAAACAGCTTCAAGATGTTTCATATGGTAGATTACCCGATGGATCAGAAAATTGGGAACATATGCTGTCGGCGACTCCTGGCTGGGGAAATAATAAGCGGCAGTATGATGCGGGGTCTTCGCTTTGGACGGTTTTGTTGCTTGTTGGTTTGGTTGGGGTTGTGTGTGCTGTTTTCATTGTCGGCATCAAGTTGAATGCTAGGCGCAGGTGATTTGATGATTGACCGTGAGGGGCGTCGTCTAAGGCATGAGTTGAAGTATCATCTTACTTTCATGCAGTATAGGATTCTTAGGCGGAAGTTGGGGGCGGTTCTTAAGCTGGATTCCCATGCTGGACCTGATGGTCGTTATCATATTCGAAGCCTCTATTTCGATGACTTCAGGAACTCCGCCTTTTTTGATAAGATGGCTGGCATTCCTACACGCCAAAAGTATCGAATGCGTATCTACAATGTTTGTGACGATTTTATCAAGTTTGAGCGGAAGAACAAGTTTAACGAGTACGTGTTTAAGGAGACCGCAGTGCTCAGTAGGGAGGAAGCTGACCGCATCCTAAATGGGGACGTTTCTTTCTTGGCTGATTCTAAAAGTAAGCTTCTGAGGTGTTTTTATCTGGAGTGCCGCCGTAATCTTTTACGTCCTGTGGTATTGGTGGATTATCTCCGTGAAGCATACGTTCACCCTGTTGGCAATGTGAGAATCACCTTCGATATTGGCGTGCGCACTGCTTTGGGACCAATTTCCTTCTTTGATCGTAACACCTCTACGGTTACAGTTTGTGAGGAGCCAGGTGTAATTTTGGAGGTCAAGTTTGGCAGAGTTCTTCCCCAGATTGTTCGAGGACTGTTTTTAGACGACATTCAACCGCGGTCTGCCCTTGGAAAATTTGCTGCGTGCAGAGGATCGAAGGGCGTTCTGCTTAAATGTTCTCATTGCTAGATTCTAGTTTTGCCTAAAAACGCTAATAGTCTCCTAATAGAGGTACATTGTTGAAAACAGTGTTTTTTCTGTTTTTCCAAGCAAAACAATTATTTGCTGTCCACGTCTCCGAGCATATTAGGAGACTAATAACAGAAGATTGTTGAAAAACAGCTTTTTTCTATTCGCGCTTAGCCCATAATTCTTTCTTCAGCATATCCCTCACCGCTGCCCTGATGGCGGCGCTTCGGCTCGGGTACATTCCTGACCTCACTAATTCGTCAAGTCCTGTCAGATAGGCTTCTGGAAGAAGAACAGTTACAAGCTTCATTCAAGTTTCACCTTAGCACTTGGCATGTTATTTACCCAATATGTTGCTATATCCTTAATAGAGTTTACCTAAGCAAACCCACAATACTTCGAAAACAGCGCCCAGAAGAGACTGTGCAAATATTATCTGAAACAGTTTTTTATTTCATCCAAGGAAAGAATAGCCACATCGTTTTCTTCCAGAATTCTTTCAGCTTTCTCTAAATCGTCGACTCGCAGGACCAAAGCAAACTTTCCATCTGTACGTACAGCGGATGAATAAGCATACTCGATGTTGAAACCGTTATCTCCCAAAATTTTTGCTACTCTGGAAATCTTGTCTTTCTCTGTTGTTAGAATAACTGTCACTTCGATATTGTTTTTTGATTTGGCGAGATTAAAATTTGCATCTTCCAAAATTTTTGTTGCTCTTCCAGCGTCTTCGGTTATCATCCGGATTAACCCAAATTCGCCAGCATCAGCAATGGACAAAGCAAATATTCTAATTTTGAACCTGTCAAGATAATCAATTAACTCAGACAGCGCGCCAGGACTATTATCTAAAAAGACACTCACTTGCTGTACAGGCATAACTTTTACCCAAACTCAAGTAGACTCAAATAATATTTATATCTTCACATACCTACATTTCATTCCCCAATCGGAGACCATAGAATTGCTCAAATGTATCGGAGTCTCAAAAAAGTTCGGAGGACTAGAAGCATTAAAAAATGTCGATTTCACAGTCAACAAAAACGAAATCGCCGGGCTTGTCGGTCCTAATGGCTCTGGAAAATCAACACTGTTAAACGTTATCAGCGGAGTTTACAAGCCTGACTCAGGCAAAGTCCTGTTCATGAACGAGGACATCTCCAAACTTCCACCTCACTTAGTCTGCTCTAAAGGAGTAACAAAAACTTCTCAATCTGTGCAATCCTTCCCAGATATGACCACCCTAGAAAACGTGCTAACCGGCGTTCTTTTTGGACGAAAAGACGCAAAAGAGCATGACTCCATACGCAAAGCTGAGGAACTTTTGGAGTTTGTGGGCTTAGATCAGCAAAAATTCAATGTTCCCGCAAAGAATTTGAATGTGGTAGAATTGAGGCGCGTTCAGCTGGCAAGAGCCTTGGCTACAACGCCTAAACTGCTTCTCTTGGATGAGATTCTCACCGGTTTGACGCCGAAAGAAAGTGATGAAGCTATTGCCTTGGTGAAACTGATTAGAAAACAGGGAGTAACCATACTCATGGTCGAACATGTCATGAAAGTGATTATGGGTCTATGTGATCGGGTAACCGTCTTGCATCATGGCGAAAAAATCTGTGAAGGAACACCTGAAAAAGTGTGCACTGACGAGAATGTAGTGAAAGTGTATCTGGGTAAGAAATTTTCATTCTATGAGGATTAAAGATGCTGGAAGTTGAAAACGTTTCTGCAGCCTATGGTCTGGTCCAAATACTCTGGGACGTGTCCTTCAAGATTAAAGAAAAAGAGATAGTTAGCGTAATCGGTCCTAACGGCGCAGGCAAAACCACCTTGGTGAAAACTATTATGGGGTTGCTACCTGCAAAAACTGGAACTATCCGTTTTAAAGGCGAAAACATCGAAAAGCTGCGCCCATACGAAATCGTTAAGAAAGGCGTAACCTTGATTCCGGAAGGCAGAGAAATTTTCCCCAAAATGACTGTTGAAGAGAATATACTTTTAGGCGCTTACACAATAAATGACAAAAACGCAGTCAAGGAATCAAAGGAAAGAAATTACCAAATATTCCCTGTCCTGAAAAAGAAGGAAAAAGCTCTAGCTCAGACCTTGAGCGGAGGAGAACAACAGATGCTGGTCATATGCAGAAGTCTGATGTCCAATCCTCAACTTTTGATACTGGATGAGCCTTCGTTAGGTCTAGCACCCATACTGGTGGGAAAAGTGCTGGATACTTTGCGTAAAATAAACGAAGAAGGGGTTGCAGTGCTTCTGGTTGAGCAGAACATCCGCGACTCTTTGAATATTGCCGACAGAGGTTACGTTCTTGAAAAAGGCAAAATTATTATAGAAGGCAAAGGCAGAGAACTGCTATCTAATGACCATATAAAAGAAGTGTATTTAGGCATTTGATGGAGAATTTTTTTCATGTCAGACATATACTGGAACAAAAACTTCGAAACCGCAACAAGAGACGAAATCAGGAAACGTCAGCTTCGGCTGCTCAAAGAAAAAGTGAAGTTTTGTTACGAAAACACCGAGTTTTACAGAAACAAACTCAAAAGTGCAGGAATATCCCCTAGCGACATAAAGACACTTGAAGACGCTCAAAAAATTCCTTTCACAGTAAAGGATGATCTGAGAGACAATTATCCATTCGGAATGGTCGCAGTTCAGTTTGATGACGTTGTGGAAATACATGCGTCAAGTGGAACAACTGGTAACCCTGTAGTGGGAGCGTACACCCAAAACGACATGGATGTTTGGGCGGAATTGATGGCGCGATCACTCTACGCCACAGGTGTTAGACGACAGGATGTACTCCACAACGCTTACGGCTATGGCTTATTCACAGGGGGTCTA
>CAYVVO010000094.1:0-11190 GCA_964455275.1 uncultured Candidatus Bathyarchaeia archaeon
TGTATTCCGCCTTTAGTTTCAGTTGCACCCAGTCCAGTGTATATGTTGGTATATTGGTGAATCCATTCGGTTTCGCTTATGGTTCCAAGCAATTCAGGAATGCTGAACGTTGGGTGCTCTGGATCTGTGTAGCATATTCTAAGTATTATCGATGTTATACCACATGGAGCACTTTGTAACTGAAGTATTCCTGGGTTAAGGCCACGTGCAGCGTCTCCGTGTAGCCATTGTGTGGCAAAGTATGTGTCTCTGGCGTCGAGTCCGTAGATGACGAGGCCAACTGTTCCGTTGATATCTTTATAGGTTCCAATCGTGGCGTATCCAGTTCCTGTTTTTCCGCCAGTGTTGATGTAGGCGTTTGCCGCTTCAGTTTTGTTCCAGCATGGTAAAGCTACGAGCTTTCCTTGCCACGGCGCATAAGGTGTAAACCATGATGCTCCGTAGAATGCGTCTGTGAAGTCGTTGAAGTACATTGTAAGCCAGTTTGCCGAAGGTCCTCCTATTGAGAGCATGTTTGAACTTGTAACTGGCCATTTTGTGCACCAATTGTCTTTCAAGCATAATCTTTGACCTGGATCCGATGCGTCTGGGGTTAGGAAGTAGTCTGAGAAGTTGTTTTCAGTGCCGTATTTGTGTAGAGTGTATGGGATCTCATAGTCGTATTTGAGTCCCATCAGGTCCATTCCGCCAATGCCTATCGTTTTGTTCTTCTGTTTGACTGATGCAGTCACGAGGCCTGCTCCAAGCGAGTCAACGGTGTGGGCGTCTCTTCCAGCAACGAACCACTCGTAGCGTCCAGGACCAAAGTCGGTTTCATCAATCGTTTCGTACCATACCCTTGATGACCATCGAACCACATAAGTACCGTAGGGTAATCCAGATATTGCACCGGTAGCAGCGTTAAAGCTGTAATTGACGCCTCTTACCATTAAGACTCCTGTAGCCTTGTTCGTTACGCGTTCAGAAAAGTTGCAGTATTGACCCCACTCGACATCAACGGGGAGGGGACTAAGAGTTGTTCCTGTTCCAGTAAATTGTTTCCACCATCGTGATGTGTCCTTCTTGAGCACAGCATCGGACAGATCCCAAGGATTGTAAACCTCTGCTAGTTGATACTTTACTTCTTTGTCGATTATGTTTGCGCCGCCGCTTCTATTCACGTCGTCTCCATCGTTACGGTCTGTCACACCATAAACTGTCACTCCTCTGAATTGAGGAGCCACCGTTACACCAGCTATTGTCGTGTTTATTACAGGATTTAGAACGAAGTCCCATTCACCTATAGTCAACGGGGCTAGGAACGGCTCATCGTTTGGAGTGGTGAAAGAGTCCGTGTCATGTCGATCAGCAGTTTTCATAGCACGCCACCATAGATTGGCTCTCCCAGAACCAGCGTCAGCAGACCAGTCGCTCAGGCTAGGCCAGTACGCAGCCCACCCAACATACAGTCGGTCGTTGGAGATTATCTGGGCAACATCGTAAGTGCCGCTACTCTTGGGCTCGGTTCCATATCTTGCCAACTTTGAAGTGTCCAAGATTGAAGAACTCAAACTATAGTTTGCGGGAAGCGTTTGAAGCATGGTCCAATCCTCGTTGTAGCAAGTATCATTGCCCGCGCCATTGCCTTCTGTGTAGAAGTGGACATAGCTCGCGTAACTGGGGGATGCACCTAAGTCCCATTCGTCCCTGTTGCTGAACTGCACCAGTATGCTTTCCGGAAACTCGTATACTGTAGCTGCTTCACCAGGTATGTCGAGCATGAGTGGGGAAAACACATACTTGGGCTGGTCAATCCTCTTAACATCCTTGAGAACAATGACTTCCTTCTTTACCTTGTTGAAGATCACAGTGAAAATTACATCAACAAGATGGAGTTTCACTTGTGATCCTTCGTGATAGTCGTAGATGTGATTTACAACCATAGCAACGAATTGTCTTGGTCCATCGTATAGCACTTGGAGGTCTTCTGTGGTTGCGGTGCCGTTAGTTTTTCTGCCACCCCATGTTGGAGTGGTACCAATTACATCGCCGTTTGCATCGATTTCCTTTCCTGAGTCTCTGAAATCTTCGCCAGTTTCGGTCACGGAATCAACATGCAGCCATGGACCAGCATAACTAGTGAGATCAGCGAAAAGGGCACCAGCCCAGATATATCTCTCACCCCAACTTGAGTGATTATATGTCAAGGCGATGTACCAGCCGTTTATCCAAACGTTCTTCGGTAGCTTTGAAACCAACCCAGATCCAGCTGGAGCTGCAAATGGGTCGCGGGCACCTGCATACTCAATGCCAACATTTGTGTTGCTGTCGATTAGTTCACCGTATTTTGACAATCCAAAGTCGATGCTTTTCTCTGCGTAGGGGTAGAGTGTGTATGTGTCGCTGTCAAGTACTCCTTCAACTGTTATGTACCCGCCTGACGGCGTTACTGCTGCGGTGATTTGTGCAAGGAACATGGGAACTAGCAGTGTTGTTAATAGCGTTGCTGTCACTAATGTAGTAGTTAGTTTTTTATGATTCATTTTCTTTTCCTCTTTGTTCACATTGGATAATTGTGGCGTTAAATGTTTAAAAGGTTTTCTATTGACGGTATGTTGACGGTAATTAGACCTTAAACCAATCATTCAAAAACAGAAATATGTAAATGTGCACTATAATGACGACGTTTAAACCCAAAACTAATCACCTAAACAGACACAAATCAAAAAACGAAAAAAGTGAAGACACACGAGCCGCTAAATCAGTACATACTAAAACGGATAAAAGTCATACACGCAAACCCAAACGTAAAAAGTCAACCAAACCCATTTTTTCATTTCTTTATCTAACTTTCTTCTTTCTTCACCTCTTTTTCCTTTTCAACCTCTATCTCTTCGCTGACTTCGCTCACAGCCTTCAGTTTCACTTCTTTTATGAGACTCACACCTTTCCCCATTATTACACTACCCGCAGATATTAGAATCACAGCAATCATAAGAAACAGAGCCAAATTAACTGCCGGAAACAGACTCTCTATTATTTCGTTTACATCAACCTCGGAAATTGGAATAATAACCTCCCCGTCACCTACTGGGATTCTGGCAGCGTCAAAGGAAACAGTGGGAGCCTTAAGGATTTCGGGTATTGCGGAACTGCCCGAGAAAAGAACCGAAATGCCAAAGTAGACGGGAATAATCGCCAATACAAGCCCAACCGCCAGCAACACGTAACCAACAGTTTTCTCCGGCTTTTCAAGAATCTTCGATGCCACAATCAAAACCCCCTTTGACCCGTCTTTGATAATCGTAATTTTTATGCTAAAAGCTTTTCCATATACGGTACAATGACGGAATTTTGACACAAAATCAATCAGACAGAAATAGAAGCAAAAAACGAAAAATTGAAGCATCCAAAAGAAAGGCGGTTACAAAGAAACATTCTTGGAAAAACAGGAGAAAAACACCATGCTGCACCAGAACCTCACGTAACCAAGGAGCATTACGAACTTCTAAAAGGACAAGATTAACGTTTTAATGTCCTGAAAGTTCAAACGTTATCTCTTTTGGTTCTGTCACACCGTTTCCGTTTAGATCTGTCCATGAATAGAGGTAGTAACTTTCATCGTAGCTCTCTATGTTGGGCCAGATTTCATCTATAAAGCAAGTACCACCCGCATAAGTTCCCCTAGCGCCGACACCCCACTCACTCAACACATAGCGACCTTCATACAAATAAACTTGAAAGATGAAGTAATCTTTCTCATCTTGGTTGTAAGTCGAGCCTTCGACGGCATAGAGATAAGCCCCATCGCGCATCTTCTTAAAGACATGATGTGTACCGTTCCACTCATAACCAACCAAAGCGATATACTGATCTTCAAAGTATGCGACCAAGCGGTTGGCGATTCTACCGCCGAATGTGACGATGTCTCCTGTGAATAGGGGTTTCCCATTTTCGTCAAGGTACTCGTTATCAATTTCATTTTGGGTCTTATCTGTGATGATCTGCGGGTTTTGCTTGTAAGCATAAAAAGCGTAGAATGCGGCGTCATCCCAGACATTTCCCGTTTTGACGAAATAGACCGAGTTAGTGGGTGCATAGAAGATGCTGTCTCTTATTATGCTCAATGGTTGGGGCACGTACGAAACCGAGAAACCTCTAATCGTCGTTTGTGATATTCTGTTGCCGAGGGAATCTGTGACGTTGACCCTAATGGACACAAACGGGCTGTTCAGTATACCCAGATCAGCCACCCAATTGCTTGCATTTTGTTGAGTCGACGAAGCTAATTGCCAAGTATTTCCATCATCTAATGAATATTCAAAAGTAAATAGTGATGTTGGGCTATCGTCCATTACGGTTACGTCAACTAAAACATCGCCTGCTGGGGCTACACAAAAGAGATCCAAATTTCTCGGCCTTATAATAAGTCTTGGTGGCTGATAGTCTTTTGTCTCATCCGCTGTGAAGCTTAACTCGGTATACGTGCTTGTTGACAGGCTTAGATCACTGCTGCCCTCAATGATCACATTGAATTCCGGTGTGCCTGAGAAAAAGTAATCCCCCCAAAAGTAATCCCAGATTTCCGTTGAATAAACCTCTAAACCATCTTGCATCAAGGTCAAAGTACCAGATACGTATCGGGTGAAGTTTGCAAAAATGTTTTCAAACGTGTCTGCAGATATGCTGCCATTTAAAATTAGGGATCCACTTTCAACATAGACATCAGCACCTGATGTTAATGGATGCTCACCGAATGCGAAATAGGTTTCTCCAATTGGGTAAGATTGCCATGGACCACTGAAGTCCCAGCTCCATTGTGGATCATTCTTTGAATACCAGCCCTCGTACTCCGCTGGCTCCGGGGAAAGCCATTCAATCCTGCTCTGTGGCGCATTCATCTGCCATGCAAAAGTTGTGCTGCTCGATGCTATTGGATCAAAAACAAACTGAACGCGCTCAGAAACATCTGCTGTCAATGCAACTTTATAATCTGTTGTCCTCTTCACCAAATTGTTGTAATCTGCTAAAAACGTTACATCTTTAGTTATATCCTCACGGGTGAATAGTAGCTTATGCCATTCTGGAGTATTAATGAGATTAGGATTGGAAAGATTATAGTATGCTTCTGGATAGTAGCTGTATTCGAACGCTGTATCAATTGTTGTTTGACTTACATACGTTAACGCTGACATGGGATACCACCATACGTCGCTGATAGTCATCGAGATTTGTTCGTCTTCATAGAATAATGCAGAGAATTTTTCTGCCATCATCTGATCGGGCTTGTTAGCATCAAAATTTATCTCTGCAGTATTCCTCTCATCTAAATACACCTGTGTATCTTGTGTAACCACGATATTTTCTGCAAGGGTATAAATTGTCGCATCTATGTCCCAATCAAATCCAGGGCTGATAACGTCGTAAGTTCCATCTAAAACATAAAATGTGACATTTCCATAATCGTCCAATTCGCTCCAGGCAAAGGATGGGAATCCAGATTCTCCAATCAAATATACCTCGTCGAATGCTGCAGCCACCCCATCCATATCAACTTTTGATATAGTCAACGCATTCATTTTTGCGAGTCCAAATATAACCTGAATCGTCTCTCCGGTATCTATGCTTGCTACAACTTTTCCACTATACATTGATTTTAGAGAGGCAGTGTTAAGGGTGAGAAGTACAGAAGCTTCTGAACTTGCTTCTATATTCAACATGGTTGTGCTGAGAAACGAGCAATCTACCGCTGTTCCTGTTAAAACGTCCTCTACCGAGACGCTGAGATTCAGACTGCGACTGGATGTTGAGTTTAGATTATAAAAAGTCAGAGTGGCAGTTGTTAGTGTATCAATCGTAGATAAACCGAAGCTCACAGTTGCAGGGTCAACCAAGATTTCAGTGTATGCAGCTGAGGGCACAGAAATTCGTCCTCCCCCTTGCTCGTAGACATTATAGTCCAGATCGACTGCTGTCGAGATCAATGTATTCTTCATATAATCTGGGGCTGCCCAGCCGGGGGGTACACCTTTCTGAAGCAACAAGGCTGCCGTTCCTGAAACATGCGCTGTAGCCATGGAGCCTCCACTTGTTGACAGATAGTATGTGCCGAAAATGTCGTACGGCACGGAGGAGAGAATGTTGACGCCTGGCGCCAACACGTCCGGTTTAACTCGCCCGTCAATTGTGGGTCCCTTACTGCTGAAATACGCTAAATCATCATATTTATCGCTGGTACCTACCGTGATAACGTTTCTGGCAACTCCTGGAGACTCGATTTCGAAATAATCATATCCATTTCCTGCAGTAATCGCCACTACAACTCCTGCATCAACGGCAGCATCAACCGCCAAGGATAATGGGTCTGTTCCATCTGTGGGTGAACCACCCAAGCTCATGCTGATTACGTCGGCTTCATCGCCTGTATTCGGTATCCCGTCGGGACCAAACGCGGCATATTCTACTCCTTCTATTATCCATGACGACAGCCCCACTCCGTATTGGTCTAAAACTTTAACATTCCAAAGGAGCGCCCCGGGAGCAACCCCCTTAGGTCCGAGGCCGTCTCCACCGGTACCTGCAGCGATGCCAGCGCAATGGGTTCCGTGCCCATTAAGATCGTTGATGGTGTTATCATCTGTGAAGTCTATTGCCCTGATTACTTTAGGATCTGTAGTTGCCGGATTATCATCCAAATCATCTAGGCTTGGGTGCGTGCTATCTATTCCAGTGTCAAGGATTGCTATTTCTACTCCAGTTCCATCGTATCCCGCATCCCATAGTTCAGGTGCACCAATTAATGGGATGCTTTCACTCAAGCTGACGTACATCTTTTTGTCTAGCCATATTTTCCTTACGTATTCTTTGTTCAAAAGTGTGTGAACGGACTCTTTGATCGTTTCAATAGGCAGTTGCGCCGATAACAAAGATAGTCTAGAAAATGAGGTTGTTACTGCCCCCTTATAGCCTCTTAAATCGTTTTCAACTGATTGTATGGGGTATTCAGTTACATCTTTGGTGCTAACTATTATCGGTAGTTTTTCCGCGTTATGGTATCCATTTTTTATTAGATAATCAATATTGAAAAATTCAATATCAAGCTTTTCGAGGTTTACGTTGCTTGGAATCACATACGTTCCCTCAGGAGTTTCAAAAGTTTGAAAATGTTGTCCAGACTTTAGTGGATCGGCAGGACTGATGCTGACGCTCCATTGTCCGGTGGGTAACTCAGAGGCTATGACAACGTCGCCGGTAATTAGGGTTATACTATTACTTGAGTTCGATGAAAAATCATCTAAAGCTGCTGAGTTTAATTCGCTGCCTTTTTTAAGAAATTGACTTAGTGGTGTTTCTTTGTTTTCCTGAGTGGCAGGATTTGCTGTTATCAGGAATGTTGACGAACAGATAGTGATGATTAATAGGCATGTAATCAGATGTTTGAAATGTATCCTTTTTCTCATCATTTAACGGATCACCTCGATAGTTAATCCATGAGTCTGCATCGTGACTGCTTTTTCAATAATTTCCGAGTGCATATTCGAAAAACCCCTTATTGGTTTTTGATAGTTGGGGTGCGGGGTTAAAAGCTTTTCCATGTACGGTACAGTGACGGTACGTCAACCTGAAACCGAACTTTCGAGAAAACGGGAATGCACTAAAAAACAAAAAAGCAAAAATATGCGGCTATTTTCAAGTTTCCCTTTTTTGCGCCTCGGAACTTGAGAACTTACCTTCGAGTTGCGACTTGAGACTGTTTGCTTTTTCGATTTCTTCTGTTCTCTTTCTCACAGCCTCCGCCACGAACTCGGTTACGCTCCTGTAACCCAAGTCAGATCTGGCCTTAACTAGACCTTTCACCTTAACGTATAACCCTGAAGGCAGGTTCACTGAGTCATATCCCTTTACTGGCAAGATACCGTCACTGTCAAAGGAATGGTGTGAACAGAGTTTTATTCGTTTTGTTGTCTACATACCGTCCATATACGGTAAACGTTATTAACTAAAACATCTAACGCATAGAAGGGTGAAAGGAGTTGGAACTGAAACAGGAAAAGAAGCCTAAAGACATCAACATGGAAGAGTTCAGGGCTCTCGTCAACAACTTGATTCCCACAACCCTGAAACAGGCTGAGTGGATATGCGGCGAAGTTGACAGGTTAACTCACGAACACCCGGAACTGAAGAAGAAGTTTAAGGAGTGGTACAAGATGCCCGAGTCCGAGAGAAGGGAACTCGAAGAAATCATCCACCGCATCCTTGCCGAGGCGGAGAAGGCGCATCAAAAATGGTGAATTGCGCAGAAAGGCTGGTGGAGAGTTACATGAAAACAGTTCTGGTTCTTCCTGACCAGATTAATAGGCTACCTACTCCACGCCCCACCATAAACACATTGCCATCAGGGGGATGAAAATCTGGAATCTACAAAAGGACATCACGTGGCAATAATCCTTCCAACATATTGCGAAGCCGAAAACATCGCAGACATCATCCACGCCATAGAAAATCTAAAGCTTAATTCCACTCTATTGGTCGTAGACGATTCAAGTCCTGATGAAACCCAAAATATTGTCAGGAAGCTAAAAGAAAAAAACAGGAATATTCTTTTGCTAAAAAGACCCAAAAAAATGGGGCTCGGAACAGCAATTACAGATGGCTTCCGTTTTCTTTTGTCTCTACCAAAACCGCCCAAATACATAATCACAATGGATGCAGACTACTCTCACAACCCCAAAGACATTCCTAGACTACTAAAGCTCGCCGAAAAGGGCTGCGACCTTGTCATCGGAAGCAGATACTGCCAGAAAGGACAAGTTAAAGGCTGGAACTCCAACCGACTGCTGATAAGCAGAGTAGCCAACAAACTAACGGGCAAAATAATTAAACTTCAACTAAACGACTTCACAAGCGGCTTCAGATGCTACTCCAAGGGATACCTCACCAAGGCGCTTCCACAGCTTCACAGCGAAACATACGAAATCCAAATAGAAACGCTCCGACAAGCAAAACTTCAAAACTCAGAAATAGGCGAAATACCCATCGTCTTCGAAAACAGAAAAAAGGGAAAATCAAAGTTAACCCGAACAGAAATAACCGCATTTTTCAAGTACATTCTGAAAGTCTCATGGGAACAACTTTAACATTCCATTTCGCATGTGAACACGCGCGGAATAGCTTGCTTCAGGTAAATTCAGTTGGGTTATTTTATTAAGCAGCAAATAATCAACTTTTAATGACACAAGCATCGTCACTTCCGTGTGTGAGGTTGCTTCCATCTTGCAAGACAGAATCGTGATGCTAGTTGATCTAGACTACTTTTTTGCTCAATGCGAGGAGAGAAGAAACCCTTCCATAAAGGGTAAGCCAGTGGTTGTTTGCGTTTATTCTGGGCGCACCGAAGACAGCGGAGCCGTGAGCACAGCAAACTATGTAGCCCGGAGGTACGGCGTGAAATCTGGGATTCCCATATCATTAGCCAAAAGTAAGCTCAAGGATGTAGACGCGGTTTTTCTGCCCGTGGATAAGCAGTTCTACCGTGAAGTTTCAGACGAGATAATGGAGATTCTGAGAGGCTACGCTGACTGTTTCGAGCAGATGGGAATAGATGAAGCCTACTTGGATGTGACCCAGAGAACAAAAGGAAACTGCCGAGAAGCAGAGGAACTGGCAGCCACAATAAAGGGCGACGTTTTAACCCAGCAGAAACTCACCTGCTCCATCGGCGTTGGACCGAACAAGCTTGTCGCCAAGATAGCGGCAGACTTTCAGAAACCCGACGGCTTAACATTAGTTGAACCCAAGGAGGTGCAAAGCTTCTTGGCGCCTTTGCCTGTCCGCCGTCTAGTGGGTGTTGGAAGAAAAACAGAGAAGAGGCTGGAGACTTTAGGGGTCATAACAGTTGGTCAGCTAGCTAGGTTTGATGTGCAGAAGCTGATCGGAGTTTTTGGAAGAAAATTGGGAGCCTACTTTCATAACGCCTCTTTGGGTGTAGATGATGAGCCTGTGCAGGAAAGAAGTGAACCCGAATCTGTGAGCCGAATCTCGACGCTCAAAGAGGACACCAGAGACTTGGCGGTTATCCTCGATGAAGCTTACAGGTTATGCGATGAAGTGTATGCTAAGCTAATGAGGCGGCGGCTGGTCTACAGGTCAGTGAGCATACATGTTGTTGCGGGGGACCTTAGCGTTCACAGCAGATCCAAAACCTTCGAAAATCCAACAAGCGACCTGAAGGCATTCAAGAGGGCGGTGAAAGAACTTTATGAAAAGTTCCTAGGCGAATCTGGGGTTGCGGCAAGAAGAGTAGGCGTCAAAGTCTCCAACCTCAGCAGAAAGGAGGAGCTGCAAAAACAGTTAACAAACTTTTTCGGCTTTCCCAAACATTAAGCCTGTTCTTTGAAGCAGCTACGCTCGAAAGTGGAACACAATCACATCTTTTGGAAAGCGTATGCATTCGAGGGACGCTGGTGGGCACTTGAAATGTGGCGGGTCCGCGGGGATTTGAACCCCGGGTCTCCGGCTTCGGAGGCTTGCGCATCGTCCTTGTGGGATGATTCGGCGCCTTAATCCTGTCTGGGCTACGGACCCTTTTCACTCATCAGTTCCTTTGTGTAAATTAAGTTTTGTTGCCTCGTGTCTCTGCAAGGACGTTTTTGGAGGTTTTAGGAGCCTATGAGTGTGCTGGTTTGCTCGATTTCTTCAATTTGCCGTATATCGGTGATGATTTTGTCGAGGTGCCCTAAGGTTTCGGCTTCGATGCGGGCGATTAGGTCCCAGAGCCCATAGGTGACAAGGACCTCCGTGACTTCCTTCATTTCCCGAATTTTTTTGGCAACCTCGTGTTCGGCTCCTCTTTTTACGTTGGCAACTAAATAGGCTTTCACAAGTTTTGGCATGTCTTTCAACCCTACAGTTACATGGTCAAAGAAGATGCTTAAAATCTTTTTAGATAAGGGGGTGGCATCATGTTTCAGTTAGGTCTTCCCTTATCCACCACGCTTTTCTTTTCTCATGCCTTTGTCCTGGATAGTATTCGATGATGGCTTTTCCAAGTTGCTTTTTGGATGTTTTGGCAATTTTTCTGAGGCGGTTTAGAACAAGCCAGCGGTTGGTTTTCAGACACTCGGCAAGCTCAGTGGTTGTGGCTCCTCGGTGATCTAGGAGGTAATCCACGATTTTGTTGTCGGTTTCGTCGATGCAGAAGGCGTGGGGGTT